>NZ_JAMXRY010000040.1:0-46852 GCF_024124525.1 Halomonas sp. OfavH-34-E
CCAGGCGCAGCGCCAGGCCCTGCCCCGCGCCAACGAGCGGCGCCTGATGACCCTGGCGCTGGATGGCCGAGGCCAGGACGCGGCCTGGGGCTATCGCTTCTATCTGGGTGCCATCACCCCGCGTCCCGACACCCCGGAAGCTGGCGCACTCGAGCAAAGCGGCCTGCTGCGGCCACGCCCGTCGCTGTCATCCGAGCGAGCCGAGTGGGACCGCTGGGCCTCTGCCATCCTCGAGGCCCACGCCCAGTTCCAGTTGCTGACGCCGCTGCGCGCCGGCCACTACGGGGTCGAATCGCTCAATCAGCGCATCGAGCAGGCGCTGGCGCGGGCCGGACTGATCGACAAGCCGGATCACAGCACCCACTGGTACGAAGGCCGCCCGGTGCTGGTCACTGGCAACGACTACGCGCTCAAGCTGATGAACGGAGATATCGGCATTGCCCTCAAGGTGCCGGTGGAGTTCGCCAACCCCGAGGCCGGCACCACCCTGCGCGTGGCCTTTCCTGCCGGTGACGGTCAGGGCGGTATCCGCTGGGTGCTGCCCAGCCGGCTGCAGCGGGTCGAGACGGTATTCGCGATGACGGTGCACAAGTCCCAGGGCTCGGAGTTCGTCCATACCGCCCTAGTGATGCCGGACACCCTGTCGCCGATCCTGACCCGCGAACTGGTCTACACCGCCGTCACCCGCGCCAAGAAGACCTTCACCCTGCTCAGCGCAAGCGATGTGGTGCTGGCCAAGGCCATCGAACGACGGATTGCGCGTCAGAGCCGGCTATTTCAGTCGCCCGAAACATAAGCCCTGCAAAGTCCCGGTCGCACTGCCTATCAGCAGAAAGCCGCGTCCTCACAGCGCCAACGACGCTTTGGCACAAGGCGAAGTGGGGATGCGACCAACGCCAGGACGCTCTAGGCTGGTGGAGAATGGAGTGTCACACGCATCCAAGGAGGACTCATGCCCGCCACCCGCACGACCTCGCCCGCCCTGGAGCGGGCTCATCTGGTGTGGGACCTGTTCATCATCGCGCTGGTGATCGCCAACCTGGCGCTGTTGCTGTTCGACAGCCTGTTTCTGCTGCCACCGCTCAACGCCGCCTTCGAGGCGGCGGCACCTGGCCTTCACGGCGCCTACGACCGGCATATCCATGCCAACTTCTTCAGCATCGACCTGGCCTTCGTCGCCGTCTTTCTGTTCGATGTGCTGCTTGGCTGGGCCGTCGCCATCTACCAACGCCGTTACCACCGCTGGTTCTTCTACCCCTTCGTGCACTGGTACGACGTGCTGGGGTGTATTCCCCTCGCCGGCTTCCGCCTGCTGCGTATCCTGCGTGTGATCTCGCTGCTGCACCGCCTGCACCGCCTGGGACTGATCGACGTGCGTCGCTGGTATCTCTACTCGGTTGTCGCCAAGTACACCGACATCCTGATGGAGGAACTCACCGATCGTATCGCCATCCGCCTGCTCGACAACGTCCAGGAGGAACTCACCAGCGGCGACGGCCTGGCCTCACCGGCCATCGAGAAGATCGTCACGCCGCGCAAGGAAGCCCTGGTGCGGGAAGTCAGCCAACGCCTCGAGACCATGGTCGGCGACATCGCCCACCACAACCGTTTCGCGACGCTGGCCTACGTGCGCGGCCTGGTCGCCCGCACCCTGGCCGAAACGCCGGAGCTTCAGCGACTCAAGCGCCTGCCCATGGGCTCCCAGCTCACCCAGGGCCTGGAGTCATCGATGTCCGACCTCGCCTGCCACCTGGTCGATGAAGCCCTGAACGGTCTCAAGTCCAGGGAGTTCTCCTCGCTGGTCGAACATATGGCCGACAGCGGCTTCGACGCCTGGCTGCGTACCGACCCCGAGACCGAACAGATCACCGAACAGGTGCTGGTCGACATGCTGGAACTGCTCAAGGAACGTATCGCGGTCAAGCGCTGGCACGACAAGTACGCGTGAACGGAGCGGGCCACGGGGGGAGCCCTGTGGCCCACTGGGCATTCAGGTCTCGCATATTCTTTGCGATGGATCTGCGGTCGCTAAGCTAGACGGCACAACCACGGCTAATGCTGTGGAATGCGATGGTGGCACAATCGATGACTGCACGGAGGGAGACACCTGCGAACGGGGAGAGACACGTGGCCATTACTGAAGATGACGTCAGGCAGGCAAAGGCCCGCATGGCCTGTGCACGCGGTCACGCCCACGTTGTTTCCGCGCGATACGACAGTCGCACCCATCGCGTCATCATTCATCTGAACTCAGGGCTTGAGCTCGCGATTCCGCCGCACCTCGTGGAAGGTCTCACCGACGCCACTCCAGAAGCCTTGGCCGACATAGAGGTTTCTCCCACCGGGCTTGGCCTTCATTGGCCCCAACTCGATGCTGACCTCTACGTCCCCGCCCTCCTGCAAGGCCAATTTGGCTCCCCCTCCTGAGCTAAAGGATGGCGCCAAAGGGGGCGCCCGCGGACGGTTCGGTGAAACGGTCATTAACAAACATCCGGGACCCGACAATTAAGCAGTCACTGGCATACTCGCAGACCTTATTCAACATTTAGTACCTGTCGGTGCTCGGTAGAAAAGGCATCGATTGACCGAAATTCAGCCTTAGGACGCAAGCCAATCGACACGACGAGTCAGCAAGCAAGATGGCGTCACCAAGAAATCAATGGACTAGTTTCTTGAACGCTTGTTGTCGAAGCTGTCAATATCCCGGATATTTTTTCCATACCCAATCATTGTCGACGCCGCCAAAATCATCCAAGTCCCATTCATTGCTATCCACTAAATCCTCAGCCATTTCAGTTATCACGTCCCGTAATTCTAGCGGTTCCAACCAACTCTCCGGGATGGCCGAGACCCCCATCATGGCGCCCAATAGATTGCCAGCAATGGCGCCAGTAGAATCAGAGTCACCATCATGATTAACTGCAAGGCAGACTCCATGGCGGAGATCTTTGGCACCCAAGGCGCAATAGACAGCAATAGAAAGTGCCTCTTCTGCTACCCACCCTTGTCCCAGCTTACTAATAGCCTCGAAGTGATTACTCGAAATATCGGCCAACGCTTCAGCTTTTTCCAGAGCATCAAGCGTCTCTTCGTGCCCTTCATATGCCACAAGTGCCTCCTTCACTTTGCCAAGTGAATCTCTGAGACCTTTACCATTGATAAGATGCAAGATTAATTCCGACAGCACTCCAGCAGTCAAATAGCCGCTGGGATGACCATGAGTAATACTCGCGGCTTGCATACCCAGATGGAAAGCATCGCTGCCAGTCGTAGAAGGCCAAATGAAAAGTCCACATGGCGCCACTCGCATGAGTCCACCACAGCCTTTACTGTTGTTCTTAGCTGAAGCGCCATATCTTTCCATCGATCGCAATGCCGAGATACAAGTACGACCCGGCGCACGTTGATTTTGTAATTCTGCATGTCCGGCTAACCAACCACTAGTGAGCCAGTCTTCTCCTGTTTCCATTCGCGACCGATACCCTTGTGTATAAAGCCAGCGCTCATAAGCACTGGAGATTACACTGGCTCTGTGACATATCCCACGTCTGGCGCCCCGTACATGACCGCGCAGCAGCCCCTCGGCAGTAAACAATACCATTTGGGTATCATCAGTAATTCGACCTATACCACCATAACACGGCACGTACTCAGTTATACCAGACTCACCAAACTTAGAGACAATCTCAACATGAGTCATAAACTCTACCGGAGCGCCAAGTGCGTCACCGACAGCGCCCCCTAGTAGGCAACCAACGAACTTTTGTCTTATTTCATGAGTTTTATTTTTCATATCCACAATCACACCAAAAAAATCAAAAACACTAAAACAGAATGGTTGATTTTAGAATCAAAAATCACCTATTCACAAAAATCGAACTTTTTCCCTCGTACCTATACGATCAAACACAATACAATCCTCCGTCGATCTTGCAATATTTAATTTAAATGTACCAACAAACCGAAGAAGGTTTCTTCCCAAGGAGTCTTTAGCTTTGGCAAAAACAATTGTTTTTCTTTCCGGATTTCTCTCAGCGTCTATCAACTGAGTCTCAATAGATTTTTTCCCGTCAAGATTTTCAGCACACTCGTAAATACGCTCACCATCTTTTGTTATTTTATTGTGCCACATACCATGTCTAAAAAGTCTGGGAAACCATACAACATCGGTACTACCATCAGGTATCCCCCAAGCGCCACGCTGCAGTGCTTTACCTTTAAAACCAAAACATCTCAAGGCTTCTGCCTGCGTTCGAAAAACAGGATTATCGGCAACGTCCAAGTATCCTTGATTGATCCATCTCCGTGAAGAATAAGCGAAATCCCAGTCCCAAGGAACAAACGTGCCGTTGTCAACACCAATCTCTTTAATTTTGTTCAGTTTATCGATGAAATTATCAGTTTCTTCCGCAACAATAGAAATGTCTTTAAACATCCCTTCATCGCCATACGTTTTTATCCTATGAATTTCGTGTCCTGTAGCTAAAACAATATCATCACTTCTCTCAACATCTTCAGAAATTTGGTTTGTGTGATGCTTTTCATCAATCTCCAGATGCAGATTGAACTGAGGAAAATAAATATCAGTCAAGGCGCGATAGCCCTCTGGCCGATATACAAGCTGCTGACATACGAATTCAACGTCATCATCAATTTTATGAATTATTCGAGAAACAATGTACAGCTCCCATCTTTTGTGGGATATTTTCTGCAGACTCCTAAGAATGTAGTCAGCTTTAGAAAGTTCTTTTGCCATCAAATCCACCAAACCTTTTAATCATCATAACAATTATTCTAGATATAAAAATATCACATACATCAGAGGGTAACAGCACTTATTTTACTATACGTTAAATTCCCGTTTACCTATATAAACGCACTTCAACCGTTGCCTTGTCTAAGCCACAATCCATAAGTTCGTGCAAGAGTACCAACTATTACCGACAGCCCCACCAACCTCGTCATCCACCTTCCAATTCCCTACTCCCAATCCAACCAACCCCATCTCGCTCACCAAGCCAACTTTGCCCCCGCCCTCCTGTGCTGGCGCAGCCATGCACCTCCTGATACTGTATATCCAAACAGTTTCTGCGATTCAGGAGGCCCCCATGCGCGACGACTATTCCCTTGTTTGGCGAACCCTTTCGTGTAGCGCCTATGGCAACGACGGGAGCCTGTGCCATGAGTCTTGAGGTGGAGGTGCTGGGGCGGGTCGATCCGCACGCGCCCAGGACCGCCTTGCCGCTGGCGGCGACCGAGGTTCGCGCGGGCTTTCCGTCACCGGCCGATGACTACCTGGAGGGACAGCTCGATCTGGTGGCGCATCTGGTGCCCCACCCCAGCGCCACCTTTTATCTACGCGCCAAGGGCGAGTCGATGAAGGGACTCGGCATCTTCGACGGGGATCTGCTGATCGTGGATCGCTCGCTGGAGCCGTGCAGCGGTTCGGTGCTGATCGCCAGCGTCGACGGTGAGCTGACCTGCAAGCAGCTTGGCTATATCGGCAATCGACCCTACCTGCTGGCGGCCAATGAGGCCTTCGCGCCGATTCCGCTCAACGGTCGCGACTGCGACCTATGGGGCGTGGTCACCCACAATATCCACGCCCTGGCAGCGGGAGTCGCGCGGTGATCGCGCTGGTCGACTGCAACAACTTCTACGTCAGCTGTGAGCGGGTCTTCGACCCCTCGCTTCGCGGCAAGCCTGTGGGGGTGCTGTCCAACAACGACGGCTGCGTCATCGCCCGCAGCCAGGAGATCAAGGACCTCGGCGTTGCCATGGGCATGCCTGCCTTCAAGATCGAGGGCGCGCTGCGCAGGCAGTGCATCCTGCTGTCGAGCAACTATGCGCTCTACGGCGACATGTCGCGTCGGGTGGTCGATACGCTGCGGGAGTTTGCTCCCGCCGTCGAGGTATACAGCATCGACGAGTGCTTTCTCGACCTCGCGGGCATGGCACCCGCCGGGCTGGACGCCCACTGCCGGCGCTTGCGACACACGGTGATGCGCCACACCGGCATTCCCGTCGGCGTCGGCGTGGCGACCAGCCGCACCCTGGCAAAGATCGCCAACCACCAGGCCAAGAAGGATCCCCGCGCAGACGGCGTCCACGTGCTCGAGGCCGATTCGGCGGCAACCCGGGCGCTGCTGCAACGCCTGCCGGTCACCGAGGTCTGGGGCGTCGCCGGGCGCACCGCCGCCCGGCTTGGGCAGCTCGGCATCGAGTCCGCCTGGCAGCTACGTGAAGCCGACCCCAAGCATATCCGCCGCCATTTCAGCGTGGTGCTGGAACGCACGGTACGCGAACTTCGCGGCGAATCCTGCATCCGCCTCGACGACGTCGGCGCCCCGCGCGAACGGATCATGACCAGCCGCTCCTTTGGTCGGCCCACCGATGATCTCGCGCAGTTGCGTCAGGCAGTGCGCGCCCATGCCGGCCGCGGTGCTGAAAAGCTGCGTGGTCAGGGCAGCGTGGCGCGGGCGCTGCTGGTGTTTTTGAAGACCAACAAGCATCGTCAGGATCTGCCCCAGCACCATCCTTCGCTGGTGGTTCCGCTGGAGCGTCCCAGCGACGACAGCCTCGAGATCGTGGCAACCGCGACCCGGGCGCTTGCGCGCATCTATCGCCCAGGCCACCAGTACATGAAGGCCGGCGTGATGCTGCTCGACCTCGCCGACAAGGCAAGCCTGCAGCAGGATCTGTTTGCCGTCGACGACGCCAGACAAGCGCGCAATCAACGCCTGATGGACACCCTGGACGCGATCAACCAGAAGCACGGACGTGGTGCATTGAGCCTTGGCAAGACCAGCGTGGACGCGGCCTGGCAGCTCAAGTGCGAACACCGCACCTCAGGCTACACCACCCGCTGGGATGAACTGCCGATCGCCAGGCTATAGCCACACACGATGGCGTCACGCCATGCCCTTGGCCCTGCCGGTCAACCCCGCCAACACGACGCTGCCCCTGGCCACGTGTATCACGGGGGCAGGGGCAGCGGTGACGATCAGCCATTACGGCCTGGTGAAAGGATGACTACTCCGAGGTGACACTCTTGCCTTGCCTGGTCAGCTCGCGACGCCGCTTGCTCAAACGTGTGGCGGTGATGTCTTCCAGCTCCTCCAGCGTCTTGCCCTTGGTTTCCGGCACGTAGCGCAGGACCACCAGCAGGCTGATCAGCGTCAGCACCGCATACAACCAGAAGCTGAAGCCACCCCCCGTCAGCTCATTGAGGAAAGCATTCTCGCGCAGCATGGGGAAGGTCTGGGTGACCATGAAGCCCATGAACCACTGCGCTGCCACCGCCAACGACATGGCCCGCGCGCGGATGGCGTTGGGGAAGATCTCCGAGATCAGCGTCCAGCACACGCAGCCCCAGGAGATGGCGAAGGACACCACGTAGACGATCAGCGCGATAAGTGCGCCCGGCCCGGCCTCGCCTCCGGCGATCACAACGCCGAGGAAGGTCATGGCCACCATGCTGCCGAGGCTACCCGCCACCAGCAGTGGGCGACGGCCGACCTTGTCGATCAACAGCATCCCCAACAGGTTGCCGCCGACAAAGGTGACCCCCATGATCGACGTCTGCAGCAGCGCATCCTCGTTGCTGGCGGTCACCGACGACAGCACGTCAGGCGCGTAGTACATCACCACGTTGATGCCCGTCAGCTGCTGAGCGGCGGCGATGAAGACACCGATCATCACCAGACCGAAGGTGCCCTTGGCGCGCAGCGACACCTTGCGTTTCGTCTGGCCACGCTCGAACGACTTCTGGATATCACCGAGGGTCTGCTCGATGGCCTCGGGACGATAGAAGCGTCCCAGCACCCGTCGCGCCTCGTCGATCCGCCCTTTCAGCACCAGCCAGCGTGGTGACTCGGGCACGAAGGGAACCAGCACCGCGAAAAGAATCGAAATCACCGCTTCCGAACCCAGCATCCAGCGCCAGCCGAAATTCAGTATCCAGGTTTCGGCCATCCCCTTGGCGATGAAGTAATTGACGAAGAACACCACCATCTGGCCGAACACCACCGACTGCTGGAACAGACTCACGGTACGCCCGCGCAGGTAACCCGGTGACATCTCGGAGATGTACATGGGCGCGATGACGCTGGCCATGCCGACGGCCACGCCACCGACCATGCGCCACCAGATGTAGCTCTCGAAGGTGCCGGCAAGACCAGAACCAAAGGCCGAGGCGGTGAACATCAGAGCAGACAGCAGAAAGACCGCTCGGCGGCCGTACAGGGTCGAAAGCCAACCGGCGATGAGAGCACCGCCGATGCAGCCGATGACCACCGACGATACCGCCCAGCCCTTGGCGGCGGGTGAAAGATCGAAGTACTCGGCGATGGGACCGATGGCGCCGGAAATGACCCCGGTGTCATAGCCGAACAGCATGCCGCCAAGGGCGGCGACCAGGATGATCTTGACCAGATAGACCAGCTGGGTGGATGTCAGTTGTTGCTGCTGACTGGCCGGTGGTGACACGCCGGCCGGTGAAGGGGCAGCGCTGGCGCTGCCATCGTGTGACGTGGGCATGGTGACCTCTCGTTGAAGGTTGTTGTAGTACCAAGAGTCCTGCTTGCGCAGGCATGACAAGACGTCACACCCCGATCTCGCTGGCGGATGACGTACACACGGCTGAGCCCCTGCCCCCCACCGAGGCCGCCCAGGCCACGGGGAGGAGTCTGTCCATCAGGCCTCGGCCAAACCCTGTTGCAGAATGTGGCGCTCGATGAACTCGCGACTCTCGCGGGCGTTATCCAGGGCATCGTTGTCCCTGGTCGGATCCACGTCCTGCTCGACGGTGATCCAGCCCTGATAGCCGATGGCGGCCAGGCTTTCGCGCACGGCATCGAAGTCGACACTGCCCTGGCCCAGTGGGCAGAACACGCCCTGACCGATGGCGCGGTAGAAGTCGGTGCCCTGGGCCACCACATCCTCAAGCACTGTGGCCTGGACATCCTTGAAGTGGATGTAGACGACCCGCTCTCCGTAGTGGCGAATCAGCTCGGCGGGATCGATGCCGGCATACAGGCTGTGGCCGGTATCGACACACAGCTTGACCAGGTCCTGATCGAGCTCCGCCATGGCACGGTCGACCTCATCGCGGTACTCGATGTAGCTGCCGGCGTGAGGATGGAGCACCGGTATCACCTGATACTGGTGACAGATCTCGGCCACCTGACGAATGGTGCACATCATTTCCGCCCACTGGACGTCGCTCAGTCGGGTGGCCGAGGCCTGCTGCCCCGCCTGATCGGTACGTGGCGAGCTGACGTGATCGATGATCACCATGTAGCTACCCTGCTGGGGTTTAAGCACCTCGCAGGTCGCCCGGGTGTAATCGAGGATCTGCTGTCGCTGCTCGGGATCGTGCAGGTGCTTGAAGATGGTGCCGGCCACCAGCGAAAGCCCCCGCTGCTCAAGCGCCTCGGCCAGCGTGTCCGAAGACGTGGGCAGGTAGCCCAAAGGGCCCAGTTCGGTGGCGTTGAAGCCGGCCCCGGACAGTTCGTCCAGCACCGTGAACCAGGGGGGATTGGCCGGGTTGTCGGCAAATTCGATGCCCCAGGAACAGGGGGCATTGGCAAGCTTGATCTGCATCTTGGTGGTCCTCAGGTTGTTGGTGGCGTGCTTGGCGATGCAACGAAGGGCTAGAACGCCACCCAGGCGCCATCGTTGTCGGCGGACTCGACGCAGCACTCGAGCAGGCGCACGCCTTCGATGCCGTCGTCGATGTCCGGATACCACAGGCCGCCAGCAGCGCCGTGCATCGCCATGGCGTAGCGGTGGTAGAGGTTGGCCCAGGATTCAAAGAAGCCCTCGGCATGGCCGCCGCCGATACGATTGCAGGCCACGCCAGGGTCGTCGGTCGCCAGATAGCCCATGCCACGCTCGAGAATGCGCACCGGCTGGTTCTGCACTTCGTGGCGCAACTGGTTGGGATATTCGTCCCACCATTCGAGGCTGGCCTTCTCCCCGACGATGCGAATCTTCTGCTGATGCATGGAGCCGGCATTGACGGCACTGGCCCACAGCGACCCCACGGCGCCGCTCTGGTACTGCAACAACACCTGGGCGTTGTCCTCCAGCGGTGCCCGGGTCGCCACGAAGCTCTGGCGATGACACAGCAGCCGTTCGACCTTGAGCCCAGTGATGAACTGGCCAAGGTGGAAGGTGTGGGTGCCAAGATCCCCCAGAACGTAGGTCGGGCCTGACACCGCGGGACTGGTGCGCCATTTGGCGCCACTGCTGGTCTGCTCTACCGGCTGACTGTGAAAGCCGTGGGCAAACTGCATGTTGACCAGGCGTATGTCGCCCAGCTCGCCGGACTGCACCATGGCCCGGGCCTGGTGCAGCATGGGATAGCCGCTGTAGCCATACATGACGCCAAACACAAGCCCCCGCGCCTGGGCTTCGGCCTTGAGTTGCTGCGCTTCGGCGACGGTGAAGGTCACCGGCTTCTCGCAGATGACGTGCAGCCCGGCCTTGAGGGCAGCAAGACCTATCGCGTAGTGGGTGCTGTTGGGGGTGGCGATGCTGACCGCCTGGATGCCATCGTCGCGTACCGCTTCGGCACGCAGCATGCTGGCGTAGTCCGGGTAGCAGCGCTGGGCGTCGACACCCAGGCGAGTGCCGAAGTCGCGCCCGCGCTCGGCGTCCAGGTCAAAGGCGCCGGCCACCAGCTGAAACAGGCCGTCGCGCTGTGCCGCGGCCCGGTGGGCATGGCCGATCTCGCTGCCCCGACCGCCGCCGACCATGGCCCAGCGCAGCGGGGTAAGTTGGTGTTCCTCGTTGAACATTGGTTGTTCTCCGGTGAGTCAGTGGCATGTCACCGAGCCAGGGCCACGCCCTGGCTCGGTGACGTGGCTAGATACCGCGACGCTGGTGGACACGACCGGCGTCCATGGCAGCGACGCGCTCGGCGTCGACCCCATCGGGCACCTGTTGCGGCAGTCCCACGTCCCACCAGCAGTCGCAGGAGGACCACTTGGTGGGATCGATATCGACCACGATGACGTAGGTACGCGGGCTCTCCTGGGCACGCTCGTAGGCGGCGCGGAAGTCGGCGATGTCGCCAAGGTGCTCGCCATGGGCGCCCTGGGCACGGGCATGCTGGAGAAAGTCGACGCGCACCAGTTCATCTGCCTGACTGCGACAGTCGGCCAGCATGTTGTTGAAGGAGGGATTGCCGCTGTTGTTCTGCAGCTTGTCGATCACCGCGTAACCGGCGTTGTCGCACACCACCACAATCATCTTGTGGCCGGTCAGCACCGAGCTGTAGATATCGGAGTTCAGCATCATGTAGGAGCCGTCACCGACCAGCACCACCACATCGCTGTCGGGGTTGGCGATCTTGGCACCCCAGCCGCCGGCGATTTCGTAGCCCATGCACGAATAGCCAAACTCGATGTCGAACTTGCCAAGCTGACGGCTCTGCCAGTTCATGTTGAGCTCTGCCGGCAGACCGCCGGCGGCGGTCAGCACGGTGTCCCCCGGTTGCTGCACCGTATTGACTGCGGCGACCACCTGGGCGTAGGACGCCACCTGGCCGGGCGTGATCTCGCCGCGCCGAGCGCAAAGCGCCTTCCACTCGGCCGCCAGCGCCTGTGCGCTGTCCAGCCAAGCGGCGTCTGCCTGCCAGTCGCCCAGAGCGTCATCGAGCCGCGCCAGACTGTGCCGGGCATCACCGACGACCGCCAGCGCCCGATGCTTGTACGCATCGGTGGGTGCCACGTTGAGCGACACCATGGCAAGGTCCGGATGCCGAAACAGCGACCATGACCCGGTGGTGAAATCCTGAAGCCTGGTGCCCACGGCCAGCAGCAGATCGCAGTCGTGTGCCAGGGCGTTGGCCGAGTCGCTGCCGGTGACGCCGACAGGTCCCGCGTTGCAGGGGTGTGACTGCAGCAGCGAGGCGCGACCGGCGATGGTCTCCACCACCGGGATGCGGTGGCGCACGGCAAAGTCCGCCAGGCGCTCGTTGGCCTTCGAGTAGTGCACTCCGCCACCGGCCAGAATCAGCGGCCTTTCGGCCTTCTTCAGCAAGGCGATGGCCTCGTCGATGCTGCGGCTGTCGGCTTCCGGGCGGCGAATTCGGTGCACGCGCTCCTCGAACAGCGCCTCGGGGTAGTCATACACCAGCCCCTGCACGTCCTGGGGCAGCGAGATCAGCACCGGCCCGCAGTTGGCGGGGTCCAGCAGAGTTGCCACCGCCGCCGGCAGCGACTGGATGATCTGCGCCGGGTGGGTGATGCGATCCCAGTAGCGGGTGACGGGCTTGAAGGCGTCATTGACGCTCAAGCCCGGCTGATGAGGGTGCTCGACCTGCTGCAGCACGGGGTCCGGCAGACGGCTTGTGTGGGCATCACCGGCCAGCATCAACAGCGGCAGGCGGTTGGTGTGGGCGATGCCGGCGGCGGTGATCATATTGGTCGCGCCCGGCCCGATGGAGGTGGTGGCGATGCCGATCCGCTCGCGCCGATTGGCCTTGGCATAGGCCACCGCCGCCATCGCCATCGACTGTTCGTTCTGCCCCCGCCACAACGGAATCACGTCCTGGATGCGGTTGAGCTGCTGGCCGAGGCAGGTCACGTTACCGTGACCAAAGATGGCAAAGCCGCAGCCAAACAGCGTATCGATGTGTCCGTCCCGCTCGACCTTCTGGGCCGCCAGAAAGCTGGCAATGGCCTCGGACACCGTCAATCTTGTCGTCTTCATTTCTTTCTCCCGTCATCCCGAAGGCTGCATCGAAGTACCGGCGAACGGATGAATTCCGTCTTCCGGACGCTGACGACTGGCCCATGAATATCTCGTTCACTGTGATCGCTCGCTGTGAGCGTTCATTGCGATCGCTCGCTGCGGTCACCGACAGCGCAAACCCGCTGCAGACCTTCACCGCACCATGTCTTGCCGCGCTGCTTGCCGCACTGCTTGCCGCACTGCATGAAAACGTTTTCATTCGTCGTCAAAAAAGAGAGGCTGACACTTGCCCTCTGCGTGCTGGCCCTGGCGCTCTGCGCGAATCCGTCAGCCGGTGGCTAACCCGCTACCCGTGCCAGGCGCTCCTGGGCTAGACCAGTCCACCATCCACGATAAAGGTCTGGCCGCTGATCATCTGGCTGTCGTCTGCGGCAAGAAACAGCACCATCCGGGCGATATCCTCTGGCTTGACGCGCTGGTGGAGGCTCTGATTCTCGAGCACCTGCTGCTCGAGCTCCGCGCTCCACCACAGGGACTTCTGCCGCTCCGTGATCACCCAGCCTGGCAGCACGGTGTTGACGCGGATGCCGGCGTCGCCCATGTCCCGGGACAAGGTTCTGGTCAGCCCTATCGTGGCCGCCTTGGCACTGGAGTAGGCACAGATATCCCGTGAACGTCGCATGAAGCTGGGGGAGCTGAAGTTGATGATCGACCCGCCCCCGGCCGCTTTCATGCCGGCGAAGACGGCCTGGCAGGCAAACACCGCGTGGCGCAGGTTGGTCGCCTGCAGGTCGTCCCAGGTGTCGACGTCCAGTTCACTCAAGGGCACACGGGTGTCCCGCGCCGCATTGTTGACCAGCACCTCGACCGGGCCGAACGCGCCAGCCGCCTGCGCGATCGACGCCCGCAGCGCTTCGATGTCGGTCACGTCGCAGCGGGTAAACGCCACCTGGCCGCCCTGGCGCTGCAGTCGTTGTGCCAGTAGTGATCCCGCCTGCTCGTCGATATCGATGAAACTGACGCAGGCCTTCTGCTCGCAGAAATGCTCGACCAGGCTGGCACCGATACCGGACGCCCCACCGCTGATGAACACATGGCGCCCCTCGAGGCTCGGATACCGTGCATAGCTGTCCAATCGAAAACCCTCCACATCACCTGGATGTTCTGTCCTGCTTCATCTGCGACACCTAAGGCTCTCAATAACCTGCCTTTCCCGTCGCCTCGCGCTGCATCTCCTGCAGAATGCTGCTCGAACCTGCCACCAGCATTCGCGCATCCGACGACACCGTCACCAGATCGCATCCACGGGCCAGCATTTCGCGGGCGTGTGCCGCGCTGCCGTTATGGATACCGACGATCTTTCCCTGCTGGCGACAGCCATCGACCAACCGCTGAATGATGGCGTCAAGTTCGCTATCGTCATGGTCGAACCCCGGCGTCTTGCCGTGGGACAGTGCCAGATCCGCGGGACCGATATAGATACCGTCGAGGCCTTCCACCGCGAGGATATCCTCGAGATTCGCCACGCCTTCCCGGGTCTCGATCATCGCCAGCACCAGCAGCTCGTGGTTGGCATGGGTGACATAGTCATTACCGGCATAGAGCATGGCGCGGTGGGGACCGAAGCTGCGCACACCCAGGGGCGGATAGCGGCAGGCCGCCACCAGTGCCCGCGCATCCTCGGCACTGTTGATCAGCGGGGCGATGACACCGTAGGCCCCGGCGTCCAGCACCTTCATGATCAGCCCCGACTCGAGACTCGGCACCCTGACCAGCGGCACCGTCGGGGTGGTCGAAATGGCCGTCAACATCTCCACCAGCTGGGGGTAGTCGATCAACCCGTGCTGCATGTCGATGGTCAGGCTATCCCAGCCCTGGTGGGCCATGACCTCGGCAGAAAAACCGCAGGGCAACGACAGCCAACCATTGACCACGCCCGTGCCTTCCTTGATGTGCGACAGAATTCGATTGGTTCTCATGTTCTGCTCCGTATAGGGCTCACAAGAATGCCGGAGGGGAAGACGGCGCCAGCTCGGCGTGTCGGCTCGCGCCGCCGAAGGTCGAGACCGGCACACCCGGCACCTCGACCTCCAGCGCAAGGACGCTGCCGGACAGCGGAAACGCCGCCAGATCGGCCTCGGACAGTCCCTTGCGCAGGGTGGTGACAAACAGGGTCTTCATGTCCGGGCCGCCAAAGCACGGCATGGTCGGCCCCGTGCATGGCAGCGATACCTGTCGCGCCAGACGCCCGCGATCGTCCCAGTAGTTGAGCACGCCGCCGAACACACCGGCGCTCCAGTACCCACCTGCGACGTCGGTGGCGCCACCGTCGGGACGTCCGTGCACGGCGGGATCGGTCACCGCCATGACCCGGGGCGCCCCCATGGCGCCGCTCTCCAGGCAATAGTCGGCGACATAAAGGGTGTCGCGGCGCGTATCGCTGAAGTAGAGACGGCGGCCGTCGGCGCTCCAGGCCAATCCGTTGGCAACGATGAATCCCTGGTGCAGACGTGTGGTCTCGCCCGAACGGGACACGCTGTAAAGAGAACCAAGCGGGCGCGACCTGCACTGCTCGTCCATGGTCCCCACCAGCAGACGCCCGTCGGGGCCTACCTTGCCGTCATTGAAGCGTGTGCCGGCCAGCGGCTCGCCGG
The DNA here is from genome assembly GCF_024124525.1 of Halomonas sp. OfavH-34-E. NCBI lineage: Bacteria > Pseudomonadati > Pseudomonadota > Gammaproteobacteria > Oceanospirillales > Halomonadaceae > Halomonas > Halomonas sp. OfavH-34-E. Next base: position 15,357 of record NZ_JAMXRY010000040.1, read on the forward strand.
GAGGACAGCAGAGAAACTCGAGCGCGCCGCTTGACGGCTCGAAAAGATGGATGCCCGAGCGCATCGCCACCACCAGGCGGCCATCGTCGCAACGACCAAAGGAGCCCAGGGTTTCCGGCAACACCCAGCGCTGGCGATGACCATCCGCAAGGCGCCAGGACTCGATCGCCGGGGCGTAGAGGTCGGCCCAAAGCAGGCACCCCGTCTCGGCGTCCCAGACCGGCGATTCGCCGAGCTCGGCACGACTTTCGATCAGCACTTCGACGCTGGTCATATCCCCTGCTCCTCTGTTGGCAACGCCTCCGGCCACGCCGGGCGACGTACCGGGCGACGTACCGGACGACGTACCGGGCGAAGTAAAGAACGCTGTCCCATGCTCAGTAGATGTCCGGCTCGGGAATGCTGCCGGGCGCCCCTTTGGCGAAGTCGAAGTCGCAGCCTTCATCCGCCTGGGTCACGTGCGCCTTGTACAGCGCGGCATAGCCATGCGGATGGCGATCTGCCGGCGGCTGCCAGTCTTCCAGGCGACGGCGGATCTCCGCCTCCTCGACCAGCAGGTCCAGGCGCCGATTGGGCACGTCCACCGAGATGATGTCTCCGGTCCTGACCACCGCCAGGGGGCCGCCGACCGCCGACTCCGGCGTCACGTGCAGGATGCAGCTTCCGTAGCTGGTGCCGCTCATGCGGGAGTCCGAGATGCGCAACATGTCACGCACCCCCTGCTTGAGCAGCTTGCCGGGGATCGGCATCATCCCCCACTCCGGCATGCCAGGGCCGCCCACCGGCCCGCCGTTCTTGAGCACGATGACGCTGTCGGCCGTCACCGGGAGATCCTCGTCGTCGATGTGTGCCTTGAGCTCGGCGATGGTCTCGAACACGAAGGCCGGCCCCTGGTGGACATGCAGCCGCGGATCGGCCGCGGTCGGCTTGATGATGGCGCCCTTGGGCGCCAGGCTGCCGCTTAGCACGGCGGTCCCGCCGGAACTGTTGACCGGTTCCTCAAGCGAGTGAATGACCTCCGGTCGCCAGACCCTTGCCCCCTCGATATTGTCGCCGAGGCGGCGGCCTGTGACGGTCATGGCATCGAGCGCCAGCTCCTCGCCGATCGTCGACATCAGCGCCGGCAGTCCCCCGGCGTAGAAGAAGTCCTCCATCAGGAACTCACCGGATGGCTTGAGGTTCAGCACCAGAGGCACGCGTCGCGATATCTCGTTGAAGCGCTCCATCGGCAGGTGAATGCCGAGGCGCCCCGCCATGGCGACGAGATGAATGATGGCGTTGGTGGAACCACCGATCGCCATGTCCACGGCGATGGCATTGTCAAAGGATGCCTCGCTCATCACGTCGGTGGGCTTGAGGTCTTCCCACACCATGTCCACCGCCCGCTTGCCGCTGGCGAAGCAAATCCGTGAATGGTTGGCGTCCACCGCCGGGATGCTCGAGGCCCCCGGCAGGCTCATGCCCAAGGCCTCGCCGATCGACATCAGGGTGGCCGCGGTCCCCATCGTCATGCAGGTCCCCGCCGATCGGGCGATACCGTTCTCGATGTCGTTCCAGTCGGCCTGGGAGATGTTGCCGATGCGACGCTCGTCCCAGTACTTCCAGACATCGGTACCGCTACCCAGCACCTGCCCGCGAAAGTTGCCACGCAGCATGGCACCGGCCGGTACGTAGATGGTCGGCAGATTCATCGAAATGGCGCCCATCAGCACGCCAGGGGTGGTCTTGTCACAGCCGCCCATGACCACGGCGCCATCCACCGGGTAGCTTCTCAAGAGCTCTTCCACTTCCATGGCCAGCATGTTGCGATACATCATGGCGCTGGGCTTCATCAGCTGTTCGCCCAACGATATCGCTGGCAATTCCACCGCAAAGCCCCCGGCGGCGGTAATCCCGCGCTTGATATCCTTGACCCGCTCGGGAAAGTGGGAGTGGCAGGTATTGAGATCATTCCAGGTATTGATGATGGCGATCACCGGCTTGCCGACGAACTCCTCATCCCAATAGCCCATCTGCTTCACTCGGGAACGATGTCCGAATGAACGAAGATCATCCCGCTTGAACCAGCGATTACTGCGCAGATCATCCACACTTTTCGCGTGCATTGCGTTCTCCTGAGCCACACTTCAGCCTCACCACTTTGGCCGTCCTGCCGGTTATTGTTGTGTCACCACCGCCATCCCGTACGGGGCGGCGTTACATCCAGCCCCTGATGGGGTATCGAAGCCAAATGCCTAGGGGGATGTTGCTGGCATCGCCACCCACTCCCCATTGGCATTGGTCGATGCCAAGGCTGTCGCCACGAACTCCACCCCGCGCACCCCCGCACGGAGGTCCGGATACCAGTACGCCAGGGGGTCGGCTCTGGTCCCATGACGCGCGGCATCAATCACCTCGAACAGGTCGCTGTACAGGCTGGCAAAGGCTTCTCGGTAGCCCTCCGGGTGACCAAAGGCCACACTCGATACCCGCCGGGAGGCCGGGTGCAGTCCTGGCGCGCCCTTGGACAACCATTGAGGGGCGTCGTCCAGGCGTCGGAACAGCAGCTTGTCGGGATTTTCCTGGTGCCACTCGAGGCCGCCCTTGCTGCCGAAAATACGAAAGCAAAGGCCATGCTCGGCGCCGGCAGCCGCCTGGGTGATCCACATCATGCCCCTGGCGCCATTGGTGTAACGCAGCATCAGGTTGGCGTTGTCATGGGCCGTGCGCTCGGGCACCACTGCGACCACATCGGCGCTGACTTCACGGGTACTGAGCCCCGAAACGTACTCCAGCATGTGGAAGGCATGGGTGGCGATGTCACCCAGGATCAACGATTCGCCCGCGACGGCGGCTTGCATATGCCAGTCTTCTCCCGCCACTTCGGCATCGCTCATCCTGGCCAGGTGACCCTGGACGTAGTCGCACTGGAGCTGTCGAATCTCGCCCAGTTCCCCCGCCTCGATCATGGCCCTGGCCTGACGCACCATGGGGTAGCCGGTGTAGCCGTAGGCCACACAGAAGCATCGCTCGCCTCGTTTCGCCAAGGCTTCGAGTGCCCGCGCTTGCGCCAGGCTATTGGTCAGCGGCTTTTCACACACCACGTGAAAACCCAGCTCCAGCGCCAGTCTTGCCAGCGCAAAGTGCGAGTCATTGGGGGTCAGGATGGCGACAACCTCGGCGCCGTCCTCACGGGCGGCTTCCTCGCGCAACAGCGTCTCGCCGTCGCCATAGCCACGCGCAACGCCCAGCTGCCGTGCCTGTTGTAGCGAACGGTCGGCGTTCGACGACAGCGCCGCTGCCACCAGCTGGTAGCGCCCATCCATCTGCGCCGCCGCCCGGTGAACCTGACCGATAAACGACGCAACGCCACCACCGATCATCGCCAGCCGCAGTGGACGGGCTGCCCCGGCTTCGCCGGATGCCTGCGGCGAGGCTTGCCCTGCCATCGGCAAGGAAGATTGGGCCGAGGTATCGCAGGCGTCAGACATCGGTCGCTGTGTCATGTGTTGAACCTTTTCAAGAACCTTTACCGAAAGCCTTTATCGAGCGCCGCTATCGACTAACTTTATCGACTAACTTTATCGATCAACTTTATCGATGCTGAATGGCAGACACTCGAGCCTTGGAGCTTGGAGTGGACGACACCTGGTATCGATGGAACTGGTATCGGCGCCCTCCTTCATGTGGACCGAGGCTAGCGCATCAAAAACGCTTTTGAAAACGTTTTCATCGCGATTTATACCAAGGATTAATTCACGAAAAACTCATCGTATCGGCTCGTTCATCCTCGATTAACACGGACCAGGCCAAGCGATCTCTTACATAAAAAGGAAATCTCTTCAAAAAATTTTGCGATTACATTTACACCTGGATAAGCGATACCCGAACACAAGGACACCAATGTCGTCGACACGGAGCGTGCAACACACTTCCCTCGACGCCACATGATTCAGCGCGATCATCCATTGCGTACAGGCTGAGGGCTCACCGCCGAGACACCGCCCTGCTCAGTGGCGGCAAAAAGGAGAGTTCATGAAATGACGGGATTGGCTGCAACTACCAGAAGCGAGAAAAAGCGAAGGCCTTACTCAGAGATATCGCCAACTGTTCAAGTCATCGACGCACACTCAATCAGCCATCCCGCCTGCCCACGGACAACCGGGAAAGATGGCATCCTCAGGTGATGCGACGGGTCGTGCTGCGCTGGACAATATGACAGGGCAACAGGACGCGATCGGCTGACACGGCGGGCCGCTGCACACGCTCGAAAAGCCCCGCCACCGTCCGTTCCACCATGTCACTGAACGGCTGGCGAATGGTCGTCAGGTCAAACGACCGACTGGAGGCAAACTGAATATCATCGATGCCGACCACGCCGACGTCGTCAGGGACCCTTAACGAAAAGTCATGGCGGATCGCATCCAGCCCACCACAGGCCATGATGTCATCGAAGTAGAAGATGCTGTCGGGCATACCGGGGGTGCTGTTCAGCAGCTCGCAGGTGGCCGTGTAGCCTGCCTCGTAACTGTGCCTCAGGCCTTCGGCATGGCCATGCAGACGCTGTCCACGCTGCTCGAGTCGCTGCGAGAAACCACGCAGGCGATCCTGGGTGGCCTGCTCGTTGGAAGAGGCTCCGACATAGGCCGGTCGACAATAGCCGCTGTCCAGGAGGTGATCCGCCGCCATCCGCCCCATCTCCTCGTCATCACAGGTCACCACCAGAGCGCCGGAATCCGGCGCATCGCGCCCGAAGACCGCCACCGGGGTCCTGTGCTGCTCGCAGGCTTCGACCAGTTCGGCAGGCACCGAGGCGGACGTCACGATCAGCGCATCCACGTGATACTCCATCACCAGGGAGACGGCCTCCTCGATGCTCTTGGCGGTATTCACGTTGATCAACAAGGTGTGGCAGTTGTAGCGCTGAATGGCGGAAGAAAACTCGCTGAGAATGGCGAGATAGGCAGGGTTCTCGAAGTTGGTGACGAGGATGCCGATCAGACTGGAGCGCGACTTGATGCCACGTGCCAGGCGGTTCGGCTTGTAGCCAAGACTGTCTGCCACCGCGAGGATTCTGCTGCGCATCTCGGGGGAGCTGCTGCCGTTGGGATTCATGGCGCGTGACACGGCCGCGATCGACACCCTGGCCTCGCGCGCCACGTCGGTGATGGTGACGCGCCCCGACGGCGACCGGTCGCTCGTTTTCGTCATGCCAACTACTCCTTTGCGAGCTCGCTTCCTCGGATCACCCAACCGCGGCGACTTCAGGCCCCTCGCGACATTCTACAGCGTCTCGAGCGTCGCACACCGTCGCCGAACTGCGCACCGCCTCGTTGCACTGGCGAATCCCTTGATGGACACCTTGGCTCACCTTGAAATCCAGCAGCCTGGATTGCCAGCAGAAAATCCGATTGTTGCACGCGCGTTTGACGACAGTCACCTGCATCATTGCGGCGCAATCTTGCCTAAGCTTTATCTCAACAACGATTCTTTAAAGCACAGTTTCTGCTAGATGCTCTCACTCCGGCAACTTCAACGATGGCAATTGAATGACGTGCACGCTGATCCCGGCGACGCCGTCGAGGCCATGGCGCGAGCCAGCTGACCTGGGCTGCTTGCCCTGGTAGGCGTAAGGACTCACCGGCGAGCACCTACATAAACCACGACTAGCCTGAATGCCTGGATCTGCCGGCATCGCGGCACAAGAAAAGCAAAAACTGACCAAGGTACGCTATGAAAAATCCAGTCTTGATGGGCCTCGTCCTGCTTTCGGTTTCCCTGCCTGCCATGGCCAGGGACGTGACGGGTGGTGTCTACGTCGCCACCAACAACGCCGACGAGAACTCGCTGATCGCCTGGCGCCAGTTTGACGATGGCACCCTGGAGAAAGTCGGCGAGTACACCACCGGCGGCACGGGCAACGGCATGGATGGCGGCCTCGACCCGCTCGGTTCGGCCTACGGCGTGTGGCGTTCGGCAGACAACCGCAACGTACTGGTGGCCAACGTCGGCGACGGCACCCTGTCGTCACTTCACGTCGAAGACGACCTGACGCTGACGCTCAACAATGTGGTGGATGCCGGCGGCGCCAAACCCAAGGCCATCGACGGCCATGGCGACATCGTCTACGTCGCCAGCACCGATGGTGCCAACGATGAGCCGGGGGTGATCAAGGGCTTTACCATCGATGGCGATGGCAACCTGACCGAGATCCCCGACTCCGTTCGGCCGCTGGACGATTCTCCGGTCAGCATGGAGTTCACCGAGGACGGCAAGTACCTGACGCTTGTCGGCTTTCTTACCGGCATGGTGCATGTCTACGCAGTGGACGACGAAGGCCTCCTGTCGCAGGAGCCGATCTCGAGCCTCGAGTCGCCGCACCTGAGCGAGGAGCGCTTCTTCGCCCTGCCCATCGGCACCAAGCTGGTCACTCGCCCGGACGGTCACAGCACCCTGCTGGTGACCGAAACCCGCTATATCACCCAGGGCTACCAGTTCCACCCGTCCTCCGAGGAATCGAAGGCCAAGTATCCCTTCCTGCAGGAATACGAGGGCCAGACCGGCTCCATGTCGTCCTACGACATCGACGAGAACGGCAAGCTGACCCTGGTGTCGGCGGATGTGATGACTGGCGACGACATCTGGGGTGGCGAGCAGGCCGCCTGCTGGGTCACCACCTCGGAAGACGGCAAGTACGCCTGGACCACCAACTCCCATACCTCGAGCCTGTCGACCTTCAGCGTCGATCCCGAGGACGGCAGCATCGCTCTGCTGGAAGAAGCCGCCTACCGCGCCGAGGATTACAACGAGTATTTCGCCGACATGGACCTGAGCGCCGACGGCAACTACGTCAACATCATCAGCGGCAACACCGGCAAGACCTGGGTGTTCGAGATCCAGCACGATGACGGCAGCCTGAGCGTGGTCGATGCCTATCCCGGCAGTGCCGAAGTCCACTCCTACGGGCTGGTGACCATCCCGCTGCCCCAGGGCGGCTAGGCGACTTTTCGGACAAGGACTAGGGGGCGGCGACCAGAGCAGAAAGCTATGCCACAAAGCTTCGCCAGGAAGCTGACCAAAATCGCCAGATCAGCCGGGTAGGTAAAGTAGCTAAAATGGGGGCCGTGCTGACACGGCCCCCTTCTCTATTGCAAGCAGCATAAAAAACTCAACTCGTGCGCGGTGCTTCCCGGCTCGAGGCCGCAGGCCATAGATCCAGCAGCCGATGCAGTACCGCCATCACCGCCAGGGTGACCAGCAGTGCCACGCACATCGAGCTGAACCGATAGACGGCGTCGACGACCAGATCCTGATCGGGTCTCAGGTACTGGCCAAACAGGATACCCAGGGTCGTCAGCCCGCCGAAGCCGATGCCGGAGCCGGCGTTCTCGATGACGTGCTCCCGTGCGAACAGCAAAAGACCGATGGCGTAGGCCAGCAGCACCAGAAGCAGATGGTCGCTCTTGGTGAACAGCACCATTTGCAGCACCAGTGCCAGGTTGCAGCCCAACAGAGTGCCGATGGCACGACGCCAGGCCGACATCCGGGCGCCATGGTAGCCGAGGGCAAACAGGATCAGGATGGTCGCCATCTGCGCGGACAGGGAGTCGCGCAGATCGAGCAATTGAAACACCAGAAAGGACAGGGTCGCGGTCAGCGCCCCGATCAACGCCTGATGGCGCTTCAGCGCCGCCGTCTTGGCCTGACGTGGTGGCGGCTGTCGCGGCGTGACATCGGGAAACAGCCAGTGCATCAGGGCGGCGATGGCCACCGCCAGAAAACTCGCCACGGTGTTGCTGGCCAGCAGATCGAACAGGTCGAGGTCGGGGTAGCTGGCAAAATGCAGCATGATGCTCAGGGTCAGCACGCCGTTGGCGCCGAACACGAACAACGGCCCCCTGGCCATCAGGGTGAAGCGTCCCAGGAACATCAGGAACACCAGTCCCGTCATCACCACCGGCAGATGCTGGGTCAACCCCACCACCAGGCTGATCTCGACCACATTGAGGCAGGCGTTACCCAGGAACTGGCGCACCACATGGGCGTTGAACACCGGAATGATCCCGAGCAGAAACATCGGAAAGACGGTGAAGAAGACACCATAGTTCCAGTGCATCAGCTGGCTGATCAGAAAGCCGAACCAGGCCCCCACCGCGATACGCAGACACTGGCGCAGGCCGTTGTCGCTGAGCTTCGAGGCCTTCGGTTGCTGCTGCCCTGACGACGCCGGTGGCTGCTTAATAGACGACGCCCGTAGCTGCTTGGTAGACGACGCCCGTGGCCGCTTGGTAAACGACGCCGGTAGCCGGTTAATAAACATAATGCAGCCAGGACATCAGCCGAATCTGCAGCGCCCCCAGCGGATGGGCCAGCGGGTGCTCCCCGGGAAACAGCTGCACCGTGGCGCGGGAGCCGGTGGGTAGACTCGTCGGTGCGTCCCCGGCCAGCGAAAGGTGCAGGCGAAGGCGCTGGGCGTCGCGCAGCCAGCGGTCGGTGGTGGGGATGTCGGCCAGGTTACCGTCGGCGCTGATCTGTCCGTCGTAGACCCCGGCGTCGCGCTTCTCTACCCGGGCGGCAAAGACCTGGCCGGGCATGGCGTCGAACACCACCCGGGCCTCGTCGCCGGCGGTGACCTTGCGCAGGCTCTTCTCGCGGAAATCCGCGATCAGTTCGACCTCATCGGTGATCAGCGCCAGCGCTGGCTGTCCCTGGGTGGCGTAGTCACCCACCTCGAGTTGCAGGTTGCTCAGCGTGCCGGAATGCTGGGCCCGCACCAGGGTGTGGTCGAGATCGAGCTCGGCCTGCTCCAGGGCGTTGCGGGCCTGACGCAAACGCAAGTTGGCCTCCCCTTCGGCACCCAGTTCGGCCTCCAAGCGCGCCACTTCGGCCTCGGCGGACTTGACCTCGGCCTGGGCCTGACGGTCGGTGGCTACCAGGCCATCAAGGCGCTGGCGCGAGATGCTGTTCTGGCTGATCAAGCGCTCACCTCGCCGGCGCTCCTGGGCGCTCTCCTGGGCCCTGGCGCGGGCCGCTTCGAGGGCGGCGCGGGCCGATGCGATGCTGGCGCTCAAAGTCGCGTTCTGCTGGCGGGCTGCCTCCCGTTCCAGTCGCGCCTGCTCAAGCGCCAGCTCGAAGGGCGCGGGGTCGATACGAAACAACGGATCACCCGCCTCGACATGGTCGTTATTGCTGACGTGGACCCGCTCGACGGGGCCGCTGACTTCCGGGGCGATACGCACCACCGGGCGCATGACCCGCGCCTCCGGGGTCATCGGCATGTAGGTATCTGCCACCACAAAATAGGCAAACATCAGGACGAACATGCCCAAGGCCAGGCGAACGATCCACCTGAAGCGCTGGTCGGGGGTCATGGTATTCCTCTTGGTTACACGACGGGCTGACTTGACGGGCTCACGTGACGGAGCCGCTCGGTATTTGACGAAGGCGTCCCCCGTCGACCGGCCGCGTAGACTAGCACTTTGTTAGCCTGTTAACAATATTGAGACCCTTCATGCACCCTTCCTGAACCTTTGCCGATTCGGGCAGTCGTACCCTTCGACGTGCTCGACCAGGCGTAGCGACTGCTTACCCAGGCAGTCGCCCGACACCCGACATGCTCGACCCACAAGGATGATGGAAATGCAGCGACGTGACTTCCTCAAGGCGGCCACCGCCCTCAGCGCCTACGCCCTGCCAATCTCCCCGCTGCTGGCCGCGCTGGACCAGCGGCTCATGACCACCGGAGAAAAGGTCTCCTTCGACTACGCCTGGCTGAAAGGCTTCGCCCGCCATCTGTCGGGGCAACCTCACCAGGATCACGAAGGCGAACTGCCCGACCAGCTCAAGTCCCTTTCCTGGGACGACTACCAGGCCATCGGCTACCGCGCCGACCACGCCCTGTGGAGCAACAGCGACGCGCCCTATACGGCCCAGCTGTTTCACCTGGGTCGTGGCTTCACCACCCCGGTCAGGATCTACCAGGTCAGCCAGGGACAGGCGCAGGAACTGGCCTACGACCCGGCGCTATTCAACTTTTCCAATGCCGATGGGGATAGCGTGGTCGATACCGATACGCTATCCGAACGCCTCGGCTTCGCCGGCTTCCGCCTGCACCATCATCAGGACCCCAAGCGCGATATCGCCTCCTTCCTGGGCGCCAGCTACTTCCGTGCGGTCAGTCAGAGCATGCAGTACGGCATGTCGGCCAGGGGCCTGGCTATCGACACCGCCGGCAGCGAACCCGAGGAATTCCCCGATTTCACCCGCTTCTGGCTCGAACAGCCCGAGGGTGAAGACAAGCTCATCGTCTACGCCCTGCTCGAGTCGGAGAGCACCACCGGGGCCTACCGCTTCGATATTCGTCGCGACGTCGAAGGCGTGGTCATGGACGTGGCCGCGACCCTCTATCCGCGCAAGACGATCGAGCGTCTGGGCATCGCGCCACTGACCAGCATGTACCTGGTCGGCGAGAACGATCGTGACGTCAACTATGACTGGCGCCCGGAGATCCATGACTCGGATGGGCTGTCGATCCACACCGAAAGCGGCGAATGGTTGTGGCGCCCGCTGGTAAACCCGCCCCAGCTTCGCTACAACGCCTATTCCGCCACCCATGTTCAGGGCTTCGGCCTGGCCCAGCGCGACCACGACTTCGACCACTACCAGGACGATGGGGTCTACTACGATCGCCGACCCAGCGTGTGGGTCGAACCTACCGAGGGCTGGGGCGAAGGCAGCGTGGACCTGGTGGAGCTGCCTGCCAAGGACGAGACCTTCGACAATATCGTGGCCTACTGGCAACCCAAGGCCCCGGTGGAGGCCGGCCAGGAGCTACGCTACGCCTATCGTCTGAGCTGGTACGACCTGCCGCCACAGCAACCCAGCCTGTCGCGCTGCGTGGCGACCCGTACCGGACTAGGTGGCGTCGTCGGCCAACGTCGCGAGTACTTCAGCTGGCGCTTCGCCGTGGACTTCCGCGGCGGCCCCTTCCCCTTCGATGACGCAAGCGAGGCCGAGGTGGAGCCGGTCATCGAGACCAGCGCCGGGCGCGTCGAGATCACCTCGGCCCGACCGCTGGACGCCATCCAGGGCTACCGGGCCATGTTCGATGTGGTACCACCGGACGAGGGCACCGAGCCGATCAATCTGCGTCTGTATCTGCGCGATAGCGAAGGCAAGCCGCTGTCGGAGACCTGGATCTACCAGTGGACGCCGCCGCCCGGCGATGAGCGCGAGTTGCATAACCCCGATCACTTGTAGTCGCCCCCCCACCGACGATGCGGGGCGCCCTCCTTCCTTGATGACAAGTTGCCAGTGCCAGGCCACAATGTAGCTACACAGTGGCTACCAATGAGAAGGAGACATTCATGGGTACCGATACCGTGGTCCGAGCTCGCATCGACAGCGAGACCAAAGAGCGCGCCACCGCCGCCCTCGATGCCATGGGCCTGACCGTGTCCGACGCCATCCGCCTGCTGATGCTGCGGATCGCCGACGAAAAGCGCCTGCCGTTTGCGGTGCAGGTACCAAGCGCCACCACGACCAAGGCGCTGGAAGAGCTCGAAGCCGGAAAGGGCAAGCGCTTCGATAGTGCGGATGCGCTGTTCGACGATCTAGGCATCTAATGCTGACCCCAGTTCGCTCGAGCCAGTTCAAGCGAGACGTAAAGCGGGTCCAGAAGCGCGGCAAGGACATGGAAAAGCTACGCCGACTGCTGGGCCTGCTGCTTGAGCAAGCGCCCTTGCCGGATACCTACCAGGATCATGCATTGCAGGGAAACTGGAAGGGTTACCGAGATGCCCATATCGAGCCAGATTGGCTGTTGCTGTATCGCGTCGTGGATGACCAACTGCAATTGGCCCGGACAGGTAGCCACGCAGATCTCTTCCGCGAGTAGGCTAGGGCTTGTCTGAAAAGTGCCTGCGCTCGGTAATACGGCGTTAAAAATCGGCTGGTGCGCCAGCCCGGTCAAAATGCTCATTTACACCCCGTAAACTGCGCTTTCTCACCAATTTTTGCCTTGTCTAACCTTCGCTCGTCGACTTTTCGAACAGCGCCTAGCCTGAAACCCTTCCCCGCATGGCGGTTCCCGACACCACGACACAGGGTAATTCCCCTGCTCTCATCCTTTGCTCTTCCCCCTCAACTCAGCCGAATTGACCGCGTGGCGCCGCTTCCGGCATGATCGTGGCTGCTAGATCACTCCAACCTCTCAACAAAAACAAGGCGCTAGGCGGCTACCATCGTAAAGTGACGGCCCGCCGAGAAGACGCCATTTCGCTGAACACCACCAAGGAACCCCCATGACACGCCACATCGCGCCCCGCCCCCTTGCCCTGACCACCCTGGCCGCCAGCATCGCTCTGTCCACTGCGCTTGCCACGTCCGCCGCCCAGGCCAACGACTTCGCCGACATGGACCCGGTCAAGCTGCGCCTGGCCCACGTGGTCAACGAGCAGGACGGCTTCCATATCGCCGCTACCAAGTTCGAGGAGCTGGTCGAAGCCCGCACCGACGGCAAGGTCGACGTCGAGATCTTCCCCAACGCCACCCTGGGTGATGAGCGCACCCTGCTCGAGGGCATGCAGATCGGCACCGTCGACATGGGCGTGATCACCAACGGCCCGGTGGCCAACTTCGTCGAGCCCATGGCGGTATTCGAACTGCCGTTCCTGTTCGCCTCGCCCGAGGAGGCCTACTCGGTACTCGACGGCCCCATCGGCCAGGAACTGCTCGACAGGCTGGCCGACGTCAACCTCAAGGGCCTGGCCTACGCCGAGCGCGGTTTCCGCAACCTGACCAACTCCGAGCGCCCGGTGGCAAGCCCCGAGGACATCGACGGCCTGCGCATCCGCGTCATGGAAAACCCGGTCTACGTCGACACCTTCCGCGAACTCGGCGCCAATGCCGTGCCGATGGCCTGGACCGAGGCGCTGACCGCCATGCAGCAGGGCACCATCGATGGCCAGGAAAACCCGATCAACGTGGTCCACTCGTTCAAGCTCAACGAGACCCAGGACTACATGACGCTGTCGCGCCACACCTACGCCCCGGCGATCTTCGTCATGGGTATGCCGTCCTGGCAGAAGCTGCCCGAGGCCGCCCAGGAGGTCGTCGAGGCCGCCGCCCAGGAAGCCGCCGAGTACGAGCGTGAGCAGAACGCCGCCATGGCCGAGCAACAGCTTGCCGAACTCAAGGAAGCCGGCATGCAGATCGAGGAGTCCCCCGACATCGCCGCCTTCCAGGACGCCGTCGCTCCGGTCTACGAGACCTACGGCGAGCAGTTCGGCGACTACCTGCCGCGCATCCAGGAAGCGCTGAAGGCCGGGGAGTCCAAGTAAGTGCTGTCCCTGCTCGAACGCCTTGAGCGGGGACTCGACGCCGTGACACGCCCGGTGGTGTTCGCCGCCATGGCGGCGCTGATCGGCGTCATCTCCCTGCAGATCATCTCCCGGGTAGCCTTCACCGCGGTGGGCTGGACCGAAGAGGTCGCACGCTTTCTGCTGGTCTGGATCACCTTCCTGGCCGCTACCCTGGCCTACCGCGCCGGTCGTCATATCGCCGTGACCTTCGTGGTCGACGCCCTGCCCGGCCTTGGCGGACGAGTCGCCAGGATCATCGCCCACCTGGTGGTGCTGGCCTTTCTGCTGGCGCTGATCATCATCGGCTGGAACTACATGCAGTTGCAGAGTTTCCAGAAGTCGGCGTCACTGCGCCTGTCGATGACCTGGGTCTACGCGGTGATGCCCCTGGCAGGCGCCTTGATGGCCTTCACCACCTTGGTGGCGATCGTGCGAGAGCTCACCGGCCAGACGCCGGCGAGCCCGCAGGAGGTGGCGTGATGCTGTTGCTGTTCATCTCCTTCGTGGTGCTGATGCTGATCGGCGTGCCCATCGCCTTCACCATCGGCGCCAGCACCCTGGTGACGCTGGTGGTACAGGGCACACCGCTCGCCGTGGTGCCCCAACAGATGTTCCAGGGCATAAACACCTTCGCCCTGGTCGCGGTGCCGATGTTTATCCTCACCGGCGACCTCATGGCCCAGGGCGCGGTCAGCCGCAAGCTGGTCGACTTCGCCGACAGCCTGTTCGGCTTTCTCAAGGGCGGGCTTTCGCTGGTGTCGGTACTGGCCGGGATGTTCTTTGCCGCCATCTCAGGCTCCGGTGCGGCCACCACCGCTGCGGTGGGCTCGAGCCTGGTGCCGGAACTCAAGCGCAAGGGCTATGACCCGGCCTCCGCCGCCAGTCTGATCGCCGCCAGTGGCACCATCGGCGTGGTGATCCCACCCTCGGTGCCGATGATCATCTACGCGGTCATCGCCCAGGAGTCGGTGTCGGACCTGTTTCTGGCCGGCTTTCTGCCGGGGCTGGCCATGGGTCTTGGCCTCGGTGCCATCGCCCTGGTCCAGGCCCACCGTCGCCAGTACCCCCACGGCAGCCCGCTGTCGCTGGCGACCATCTGGCGGACCCTGCGTGCAGCAAGCTGGGGGCTGATGACGCCGGTCATCATCCTCGGCGGGATCTTCTCGGGGGTGTTCACCCCCAGCGAGGCGGCGGTGGTGGCGGTGGTCTACGCCCTGCTGGTGTCGCTGTTCGTCTATCGCGACCTGACCTATCGGGACGTGTACGCCGTGATGATCCGCTCGGCGATCACCACCTCGGTGATCATGCTGGTGATCGCCACCTCGGCGGTGCTCAGCTGGACATTGTCCAGCGCCCAGGTGCCGGCCCAGATCGCCCAGTCGGTGCTGTCGCTGTCCACCGATCCCTACGTCATCCTGCTGCTGGTGGTGGCGGTGATCCTGCTGACCGGGGTGTTCATCGAGACCGCCAGCGCCCTGATCATCCTGACACCGGTATTGCTGCCGCTGGTGACCCAGCTCGGCATCGACCCGGTGCACTTTGGCCTGATCATCGTGGTGGGGCTGGCGATCGGCATGATCACACCCCCTGTGGCGATCAACCTGTACGTGGCCTCTTCGGTGACCCAGCTGCCGCTCGAGCGTATCACCCGTGCCATCCTGCCCTACCTGCTGGGGCTGATCGGCGTGCTGTTGCTGGTGGTCTACGTGCCCCTGTGGCTCTCGTCCTGACGCCGGAGGCGAGAAGGCCGGTTTAGCGCCAACCAGCGAGCCGCGGATGCTGTCACCAGGATCCGCGGTTTTTTCTTTGCTGCCACAGCGCCATACTGGCGATGGACCGCTTCATCGGCGACTCCTTTGCAGCTTCACCGTACCCTGACATCCGGAGCCTTCATGTCCCTTCGCCTGCCTGTCGTTGCCCGCCCCGGCCTTCGCGCCTTCCTGCACCAAGCAAGGATCGGCCTGCCGAGCCGCGCCATGATCGCCGCCATGATCGCCGCCCTGCTGCTGGCAAGCCTCGCCGGCTGCACCACCTACACCTACGATGACGGACACAAGGAGACGGTCTGGGGCGTTCCCCCGGTGGATGAGCACAAGACCGAACAGGAGCGCCAGAACGAAGGCGTCAAGTATCGTGAACCGGGCGTTATCCCGGAAGAATGATCGCCCGATTTGCTCCCTCATTTCACCGGTGGTACAGGCCTCGCCAGGACCTGCTGATGCTCAGGTGCTGCCGCCCTTCACCAGGGTGAATCCCAGATCCCGGATCGGCCGTTCCGGGGTCTTGCCGGACAGACGCTCGAGCAGCAGTTCCGCCGCCTGGGTGCCCATCTCGCTACGGGCCACCGCCAGGGTGGTCAGCTTCGGCGTCAGGTGCTCCGCCAGCGGCAACCCCAGATAGCCCCCCACCGCCAGCTCCTCGGGAATCCTGATGCCCTGGCGGCTTGCCGCCAGCAGCACGCCGCTGGCGACGATATCGTTGGAGCAGTGGATGGCGTCCGGTCGCGGGGTCATCGCCATCACATCCTCCAGCGCCCGCACCCCGACCTCGTAGGACGCCGGCTCGTGGTACTCCAGCACCCCGCCACAGGCCGCGCCCGCCTCCTCCAGCGCTCGCTGGTGGCCCTCCAGGCGCTGTGCCGCCCGGTAGTCATGCCCCAGGTGCGAGCCGACGAAGGCGATACGCCGATAGCCCTGCCCGATCAGATGGGACGCCATAGCGTGACCCAGGGCGACGCCGTCCACCCCCACGTTCATGTCGATGGGGTCGTCGCCCACTTCCATGATCTCTACCACCGGGCGTCCCCAGTCCCTGAGTCGCGAGATCACCCGGGGCCGGTGGCGCAGACCGGTCAGGATCACCCCGGACGGCGAGTAGCCGAGCACCGTATCGACCAGACTGGCCTCGCGGTCCAGATCCCAGTCGGTGGTGGCCAGCAGCATCTGGTACCCCGCCGCCTCCAGTCGCTTCTGGATGGCATCGATGACCTCGATAAAGGTCAGGATCGCCAGCGACGGCACGATCACCGGGATCACGCGGGTGCCCGCTGCGGCAAGCCCCCCGGCGATCAGGTTGGGCACATAGCCAAGCGCCTCCACCGCCGCGTCGACACGCTGCTTGACCTCGGCGGAGACTCGCCCCGGCGTATTCAGCGCCCGCGATACGGTGATCGGCGCGACCCCCGCCTGCCGGGCCACGTCGGCCAGGGTCACTCGGCCCTTGCCCCGGTGGCGCTTGCGTGAGCGAATTTCCTGGCTGTCCATTGGCGTCCTTCCTCGAAGATTCCTTTGGCCACAGTGTAACCCAAGACCAAAGTATGGGTAGCGCTACCATCTTAATGGTAGCGCTACCCATGCAATGTCGGCTACCTTTCGACTACGCCTCGACGCAATAGCGTCGTCGGACGATACGCCCCGAGGAGACAACGACAATGAACGCACGCAGCCTCACCCCCCTTGCCCTGGTCACCGCCATCTCGCTCGGCGCCGCTGGCACCGCCGCCGCCGAAGACCTGGCCATCGCCATCCACACCGACCCGTCCCACGCCATGTTCAAGATCGGCGAGCGCCTCAAGGACACCATCGAGAGCGAGTCCGATGGCGAGCTGACGGTGACCCTGCTTGGCACCGAGGTCGGTGGCGAGCGCGACCACCTGGAAGGCGCCAGCTACGGCGAGTACGCCATCGCCCTCGGTGGCTCCATGCCGATGACCCTGTATGCCCCCGAGTTTGCCGCCGCCGACCTGCCCTTCGTCTACGACTCCAGTGACCAGGCGCGCAAGATCTACGAAGGCGAGATCGGCGAGGCGCTGAATCAGAGCCTGATCGCCAAGGGCAACATGCGCCTGGTGGGCCTGTCGGCACGCAACCCCCGCAACCTGACCTCAAAGACCCCGGTCAAGACCCCGGAGGACGTCAGCGAGGTGCGCATGCGCGTGCCGGAGATCGCGCCCTGGGTCGCGGTATGGGGCGAGATCGGCGCACTGCCGAGCCCGATCGCCTGGCCGGAGGTCTACACCTCGCTGCAGACCGGCGTCATCGACATGCAGGAAAACCCGGTGGACAACATCTACGCCGGCAAGCTGTTCGAGGTGCAGGACTATGTCAGCCGCACCGAGCACGTCTACTCGTTCTTCCACTGGCTGATGAACGAAGACGTCTATCAGGAACTGTCCGACGAACACCGTGACATCGTCCTGTCCGCCATCGACGACGCCACCACCTGGGGCGATCAACTGGTCAGCGATGGTCAGGCGGAGCTGTTTGAAAAACTCAAGGAAGAAGGCATGGAGGTGGTCGAGCCCGATGTCGCCGCCTTCCGCCAGGCCGCGCGCCCCGCCGTGGAAGAGATCGCCCAGGACTACGACCCGGCCGTTCGTGACTATGTGCTGTCACTGATCCAGTAAGTCCGAGGCGGCGCTAACCCCGAAGGCGTTGTTGCCTCGAGGGTTGGCACAGCATCTGACCGTCCCACGGGGCCTCGCCGACCGAGGCCTCCCTCCCTTGAGTCAAGTCCCCGCCACCCGGCGGGGGCAACGGAGTGTCCGATGACCTCATCTCCTACCCTGTCCCGGGCACTGGGTGCTTTCTGGTGGTTGTTGACCACCGTGGTAGTCGGTGCCTTCGGCCTGATGCTGCTGGTCATGGCCATTCAGGTAATCGCACGCTATGCCCTCGGCGTCGCGGTGCCCTGGACCGACGAGGTTTCCCGCTATCTGTTCCTGGCGGAGATCTTTCTCGGTTCGGTGCTGGCGCTGCGCTACCAGGAACACATCCGCATCACCGTCGTCACCGACCTGCTGCCAGCGGGCGCCCAGCGCTGGGCGGCGGTCGCCGCCGACGCCATCAGCATCCTGGTGCTTCTGATGATCATGGGGGGCGCCTTCAACATGATGGAGCGCACCGCCGGCATCTTCGCCAGCACCTTCGACATGAGCTTTTCCTACCTGTACCTGATGCAGCTGGTCGCTGCCGGCCTGATGGCACTGCTGCTGGTGGAGGACCTCGTCGTTCGTCTGCGCGGCAAGCCTTCCACCTTGCCTGACGAACCCAAGGAGTAAGACACCATGGAAATCTTTGCCATCATGTTCGTCGGCCTGATCGTGCTGCTGATGCTGGGGGTGCCGGTCGCCTTTGCGATGATCGCCTCATCGGCGGCGGTGCTGGCCTACACCCGTGGCTTCGCCGAGATCCCGCTGGAGATGATCGCCCAGCGCACCCTGTACGGCGTCAACAGCTTCACCCTGCTGGCGATTCCCGCCTTTCTGCTGATCGGCCGGCTGATGAACTCCGCCGGCATCTCTGATCGGGTGTTCGACGTGGCGCGCTGCGCCGTGGGTCACCTCAAGGGCGGGCTCGGCCACGTCAACGTGCTGGCGAGCATGCTGTTTGCCGGCATGTCGGGCTCAGCGGTGGCCGATGCTGGCGGGCTTGGCGCGGTGGAGATAAAGGCCATGGAAGACGATGGCTTTCCCACCGACTTCAGCGCCGCGGTCACCGCCAGTTCCGCCACCATCGGGCCGATTATCCCGCCCAGCATTCCGGCGGTCATCTATGGCGCCCTGGCCAACGCCTCCATCGCCGCGATCTTTCTCGGCTCCATCCTGCCGGGCCTGTTCATGGGTGCCGGCCTTATGGTGATGGTGGCGGTGATCTCCCATCGTCGTGGCTACCCGACCCGGGCCCGCGCCACCATGGCCGAATTCACCCGTGCACTGTCGCGGGGCCTGCTGCCCATGCTGACGCCAGTGATCATCCTGGTCGGCATCCTGTCGGGGCTTTTCACCCCCACCGAGGCCTCGGTGGTGGCGCTGCTCTACTGCATGATCATCTCGTTCTGCGTCTATCGCTCGATCACCCTGCGCGAGTTCGTCCAGATCCTGCGTGACACCGCCATCGACACCTCGGTGCTGCTGCTGATCATCGCCGGCAGCGCGCTCTACAGCTGGATCCTGGCACGCTACCAGGTCACCGCCCTGGTCGCCGACTTCCTGCTCGCCACGGTCAGCGATCCTATGCTGCTGCTTCTGCTGCTGAGCCTGTTCATCCTGCTGATCGGACTATTCATCGACTCGGTGCCGGCGCTGTTTCTGCTGACGCCGCTGCTGGTGCCGGTGGTGGTGCAGTACGGCATCGATCCGGTGCACTTCGGCGTGCTGATGATCTTCAACCTGATGATCGGGCTGATCACGCCACCGGTGGGCACGGTGCTGTTCGCCATCCAGAAGATCACCGACCTGCCCTTCAACACCCTGGTGCGGGCCACCCTGCCGTTCTACATCCCGCTGGTGGCGGTGCTGATCGTGATCACGCTGTTTCCGTCCATCGTGATGTTCCTCCCCAACCTCTTGCTCAAATGACGCCGCGACCGGGCAAGGCTCCAGGGCCTTGCCCGGCGGGCTTATCTCAATAGGAGTCATGCCATGGCTATACTGATCACCGGTGGCCTCGGCCACGTCGGTTCCTGGGTCGCCACCCTGCTCGCCCGCCAGGGCAAGAAGGTCATCATCTGCGATATGGCCGCCCCCCACGTCGACCGCATGGGCCTCGACTATCTCGAGGAAGTGCGCGACAACGTCCACTTCGAAGCGGTCGACGTGCTCGACACCCACACCCTGTTCGAGACCTTTCTGCGCTATCGCGACGAGCTTGAAGGGGTCATCCACGGCGTCTCGGTGATCGCCGGGCCGAGCTTCCAGACCCGCCCGTTCAAGCACCTGTCGATCAACGCCATGGGCACCCTGAACGTCTACGAGACCTGCCGACTGCTGGGCATCGACAAGGTGGTCAACATGAGCTCCGGCGCGGTCTACGGCGACGCCGCCGGCCCCCAGGTCGAGACCATGCCCTACAAGGCCACCGACCTTTACGGCGCCACCAAGATTTCCGGCGAGCTCTACGGCGACCAGTACACGGCGACCTACGGCATGGATATCCGTCAGGCCCGACTGTTCTTCGTGTATGGCCCCGGCAAGCGCCCTTCCCACATGCACGCGGTCTACCAGGCGATGTTCGGGCCACTCGAAGGGCTACGCGATGTGCACCCGGACAACGGACGCGACCAGACCACCGACTGGACCCACGTCGAGGACACCGCGAGGGGCATCCTGGCGCTGTTCGATGCCGACAGCGTGCCTCACCGCCACTACAACATTTCCTGCGGTGTGCCGATCGCCCATCAGGACATCGTCGACAGCGTCACCGACCTGCTCGGCCACGACAGCGGCATGCGTCTGGGGCCTGGCCCCTTCGTGGTGCGTGGCAGCCCCCTGGACATCACCCGCGCGCGCACGGATCTGGGCTTCGAGCCGCAATTTACCGATATCCGCGAGGGGCTCGAGGACTACCATCGCTGGCTCAAGAAGAACGCCTGAAACGACACGGCCGGCCTGTCAAAGGCCGGCCGCTCGCAGACGGGGTCGATCCGCTTCCGCCATCACTGCCGACGGAACACCAGCGCCAGATTGTTGGCCGGCAGCTCGTGGACGGCCTCCCGGCTCAGGCCGTGCTCGGCGGCAACCTCGGTCACCTGCTCCAGGTCCCGCACGCCCCAGCGCGGGTCACGGCGCCTCAAGTCGGCGTCGAAGGCCGCATTGGACGGCGCGGTATGCTCACCACCACGTCGGTAAGGGCCGTACAGCAACAGCACGCCGCTTGGCTCGAGGTGGACCTGGGCCTTTGCCATCAGCGCAGGCGTCACTTCCCACGGCGAGATATGGATCAGATTGATCGCCACCAGGGCGTCAAAGGTGTCATCCGGCCAGGGCTCCAGCAAGTCGCGGCGCACCGGCGCCAGCAGATTGCCGCCCCCTTGCGTCGCTTGCTCCGGCTCTCGCCCAGCAGGCCCTGCCCGTTGCGCTTCGCTTTCGCCTTGCCTGTCACCCTCCGCTGCCCCTTGCCTATCTTCTGCTGCTGCAAGCGCGCGCCAGGCAGCGATGGACGCCAGCGCCGCCTCGGAAACGTCACTCGGCTGCCATCGCCAGCCCGGCTGGCACTGCGTCATATAGAGTCCGTGCTCACCACTGCCGCTGGCGAGCTCCAGCACACGGGCATGGCGTCCCAGGCACTGGCGCAGCACCGCGTGGATGGGCTCGCGATTGCGAAGCGCCGCTGGACTGGAGAGTCTCGCGTCGGACATGGGAAAACCTCACGGTAAACAAGGGGAGTAACAAGAGCGGCAATGGCCAAACGGATATAACGGAAGCATGGTAACGTCTGGCATCAACGGCTTGCGCAACGATGCCAAGCGATGATCGTCCCGGTACACTAGCAAAAGATACCCTTCATCTTCACCAAGGACGGCCCATGGCTCGACCCGCGCCTCGCTACCTCGAGATTCAACAGCACATCCTGGCCAAGATCCAGCGGGGGGAATGGCCCACCGACCATCGCATCCCGGGTGAGGAGCAGCTGGCGCTCGACTTCAACGTCAGTCGCATGACCGCCAACAAGGCCATCCGCGAACTGGTTCAGCGTGGCTACCTTACCCGCCAGCCGGGGGCGGGAACCTTCGTCACCGAACGCAAGGCGGAATCCTCGCTGATGGAGGTCCACAATATCGCCGAAGAGGTCCGCGGTCGCGGCCATCACTATCGGGCCAGGGTGCAGCGTGCCGAAGCGATCGATGCCAGTGAGGACATCGCGTTGCAACTGGGGGTCAAGCGAGGCAGCAAGGTCTTCCATACCCGCATCGTTCACCACGAAAACGACGAGCCCATCCAGCTCGAGTTGCGCTACGTCAATCCCCGCCACGTGCCCGACTATCTGGACGCCGACTTCACGCTCACCACGCCCCATCAGGTGCTGATCCAAACCTGGCCGATCACCGATATCGAACACGTGGTCGAGGCCGTTTCGGCAGACACACGACAGGCCGAGGAGCTGGCCATTTCCACCTCCCTCCCTTGCCTGCAGTTGCGGCGGCGCACCTGGTCAAATGACCTGCTCATCAGTTACGCCGTGTTGATCCACCCGGGAGATCGCTACAAGCTGCGCTCGGCGTGGAAGGACTGAGGGACGGACACAGCCTCCACCAATGCACGAGGGCCGGACAGTGATTGTCCGGCCCTCGTGCTTACGGCTACAGCGATCGACAAGGTTACTGCAGCAGCATGGCCGCCGGGATCGCCATTACCAGGGTGAGTGCCACCCGCACCGCCCACACCACCAGCATCTGCCATATCGTGATGGGAATCCGGGTGGCCAGCACGCAGGGAATGGACGCCGAGAAGAACAGGATGGACGACACCGACACCACGCCGGCGGCAAAGCGCGCCACGAAGTCGATTCCCGCGTCGCCACCGAGCAGCAGCGCCGGCAGGAACATCTCGGCCAGGCCCGCCGCGCTGGCCTGGGCCAGTTCCTGGGCATTGTCGATGCCGAAGATCGCCACCACCGGATAGAACAGCCAGCCCAGCCACTCGAACACCGGCGTGTACTTGGCCACCAGCAGTCCCAGCAGCCCCACCGACATGATCGACGGCAGGATGCTGATCGCCATCACCAGCCCTTCGGTCAGATTCTTGCGTACGCTGGATCCCAGCCGCGGCGCCTGCTCGGCCAC
The DNA here is from genome assembly GCF_024124525.1 of Halomonas sp. OfavH-34-E. Classification (NCBI taxonomy): domain Bacteria; kingdom Pseudomonadati; phylum Pseudomonadota; class Gammaproteobacteria; order Oceanospirillales; family Halomonadaceae; genus Halomonas; species Halomonas sp. OfavH-34-E. The sequence goes on from NZ_JAMXRY010000040.1 coordinate 38,258, forward strand.
CTTGATACCGGTGCGCCACGCCAGCGCCAGGCGATCCCCCTTCCGCGCTTCAGGTTCGCCGTCGGTCGCGGTGTTGTCCATGCCTGACAGCGGCCACAACCGCGCGGTCACCGCCGAGACAACGAAAGTGATCACCAGGGTGATCCAGAAGTAGGCGTTCCAGTAGTCCATCAGCCCCAGGGTCTTGGCGACGATGATCATGAACGGCGCGGAGACGGTAGAGAAACCGGTGGCAATGATGGCCGCTTCTCGGGCCGAGTACTGGCCACCGGCGTAGGCACGGCTGGTGATCAACAGTCCGATCGAGTAGCTGCCGACAAAGGAGGCCACCGCGTCGATGGCGCTTCGACCCGGGGTACGCCACAGCGGGCGCATGACGGGCTGAACCAGGATGCCGATCAGCTCGAGTAGCCCATAGCTCAGCAGCAGCGCCAGGAAGATGGCACCGATCGGCACGATCAGCCCCACCGGAATCACCAGCTTGTCGTAGAGAAAGGGCAGCATGTCCGGCTGATGCAGCAGTGCCGGACCGGCGGTGGTCATGGTCAACAGCGCCGCCACCACCCCCAGAAGCTTGAGCACGGTGAAGATCTTGTCGGTGAGACTGCGTCGCCAATCCCCCTTGATCAACGGATAGGCCGCGCCGGCGATGATCAGCGCCAGGGCGTAGAACCTCGCCCAGTCACCGAGCCCGGCCCGGGCCGCGGTCACCAGATGATCCAGCGGAATCGTGGTTCGACCTTCCCAGGCAACCGGAACAAAGAAGATGAAGATGCCGATGGCGCTGGGCACCAACAGCTTGAACAACAGCAGGCCGAGGGGTGTCTGGCCTACCGAGGAACCAGGAGTCGTCGCCATGAAGGGAACCTCGTCGAAGTGTGAACCAACTCGTAAGTGTCATCTTGTTTGTATATACATTTCAACCGCTATAGTGGCAAAGCACTCCCCCTCAGCGCCTTTAGACGATGGTCTAATACGCCACAAACTTCTCCTCAGATTCGTTCGTTAAACGGCGTTATCACGCTCCGCTAGACCTCTTTCCTGCAGCGTCGCAGACAGGCCGCCGGTCAGGGCATCGGACGAACCGGCAAGGACTCCAGAACCACACTTTCCTGTATATACATGATGCTGTCGAGCGATCCCATGGGGCACCCGACGCCTTCCGCGCGTGCCTGAAACGCTCTCGGGCCCCTCGACGACTCGGGGTTCAGAAAAGCCGGTAACGATCCCGCGGCCAAGACGGAGTGCACTGCGCCTAGACGACCTGCGCTCCCCCGGGGCGATGCTTCAGAGAGGACAGGCCTGGTGCATCCGCGACCATGTATATACGTTTATCGAAGCAATCCGTCGGGATTTCACGCCTATCCGCGCACTACGACCATGGTCTATTGATGCGCCATGACCTGAAAGCGAGCCCATAAAACGCCTGCAAGCCGCTGTTTCAACAACCATCCATCAGGCCCGAACCAGGGTTCGGGCAATGCATCACTGGCGACTCGGCGGCTTGACGAAACGGCCTGAAGGCATTATTTGTATATACATTACCCGACACGGAGCATCCCCATGTCCGAGCAATCCAAGCGCCTGCTGTGGCGCGATCTGGCGATCTTCGACGGACTGACCACCCTGCCCGAGCGTCACTGGGTAGCGGTCGAGGATGGACGGATCTGCGCCCTGGGCACCATGCAGACCCTTGACCCGAGTCAACATCGCGACGCCGTCGACATGGGGCAAGGCGGCGTCATGACGCCGGGCCTGATCGACTGCCATACCCACCTGGTCTTCGGCGGGCAGCGCAGCGACGAATTCGAGCTGCGCCTGCAAGGCGCCTCCTACGAAGAGATCGCACGTCGCGGTGGCGGCATCCTGGGCACCGTTACGGCGACCCGGGAAGCCGACGAATCGGCCCTGTTCGACGCCGCTGCGAAGCGTCTCACGTCGATGATCGAGGACGGCGTGACCAGCGTCGAGATCAAGTCCGGCTACGGCCTGACCCTGGCCGACGAACTGAAGATGCTGCGGGTGGCGCGACGTCTCGGCGAGCAACTGCCCGTTCGCGTCACTACCACCCTGCTGGCCGCCCATGCCCTGCCACCGGAGTATGCAGGCGACGCCGATGGCTACATCGAGCTGGTGTGCAACCAGATCCTGCCGGCGGCCCACGCCGAGGGCCTGGTCGATGCGGTCGACGTGTTCTGCGAGCGCATCGCCTTCTCAAGCGAACAGTCCCGGCGCGTGTTCGAGGCGGCCAGGGCGCTTGACCTGCCGGTCAAGGCCCACGCCGAGCAGCTTTCACTGTCCGGTGGCGCCGCCCTGGTGGCCCAGTTCCGAGGGTTATCCGCCGACCATATCGAGTATCTGGACGACGACGGCATCGCGGCGATGGCCGATGCCGGGACCGTCGGCGTCCTGCTGCCCGGCGCCTTCTACACCCTGCGTGAAACGCAGCACCCACCGATCGACGCCATGCGTCGTGCCGGTGTCGCCATGGCGGTGGCCTCGGACGCCAATCCTGGCACCTCGCCCATCGTGCTGCCGACCTTGATGCTGAACATGGCCTGCACCCTGCTGCGCCTGACGCCCCAGGAGGCACTGGCCGGCATGACCCGCCACGCCGCCCAGGCCATCGGCCAGCCAGACCTTGGACGCATCGCCGTCGGCGCTCCCGCCGATCTTTGCGTCTGGAACATCGATAGCCCGGCCGAACTGGCCTATGCCGTCCAGCCGGGACGACTCAAGCATCGCCTGCTGGAGGGCGTATTGACCCATGGATGAGCAGCTATCTTCCCCCTGGTCATCCATGACCCCGGCGGCTGACCCAGACACCATGCCGTCCAGCCGGGACGGCTCAAGCATCGCCTGCTGGAGGGCGTATTGACCCATGGATGAGCAGCTCGCTTCCCCCTCGTCTCCCACCGCGCCGTTGACCGAACCGGACATGGGTATCTGGCAGGGGCGTACCGACCCCGAGCCCAACAGCGAGCGCTGGCACCAGCGCATCGCCGCCTACCGCTCCGGCGCCGAGCCTGGCGTCGTGGTGACGGGCTTTGCCAGTGATGCCGGTGTCGCCCGCAACAAGGGGCGGGTGGGCGCCGCCGATGGCCCCGCCGCCATTCGCCGTGCCCTCGCCCCCATGGCCTGGCACCGCGACGCCCCGGCCTACGATGCCGGCGATGTGCACTGTGTCGGCAATGGCCTGGAAGATGCCCAGGAGGCGCTGGGCGCGCGGGTGACCGAGATCCTCGACCAGGGCCACCAGCCGGTGGTACTGGGCGGCGGTCACGAAGTCGCCTACGCCAGCTGGCGCGGCCTCTCCGAGCATCTGGACAAGGGCCACCGCAGGCCCACCGTGGCGATCATCAACCTGGACGCCCACTTCGACCTGCGCGACCCCAGCGAACAGACGTCTTCCGGCACGCCCTTCGCCCAGATCGCCGCCGACTGCGCCAGGCGTCGCTGGCCGTTCCGCTACGCCTGTCTCGGAGTCAGCCAGGCGGCCAACACCCGTGCCCTGTTTCACACCGCCAAGCGGCTCAAGTCGCTGGTGGTCGAGGATCGCGAGTTTCGCGATAGCCGCATCGCGTACATCAAGCGCGACGTGCAGCGTCTGGTAGCCGACTGCGATCACGTCTACCTGACCATCGACATGGATGTCTTCCCTGCAAGCGATGCCCCTGGCGTCAGCGCTCCCGCCTCGCGGGGCGTGATCCTGACCCACTTCGAGCCGATCCTCGAGTTCCTGCGTCGCTCGCGCAAGCTCCGCCTGATCGACATCGCCGAGGTCAACCCGGCGTATGACATCGACCAACGTACGGCGCGTCTCGCCGCCCGCCTGGTGCATCAACTGACCCGGTCCAACGCCTGACCGAGCCTTTTATTCCCTTTCACTACAGGTACCGACATGAACCAGATCACGCCCTCGCTGAACGACCGCCACGATCCTTCGCGCAAGATCGCCGCCCCCACCGGCACCGAGCTGTCGTGCAAGAGCTGGCTGACCGAAGCCGCCCTGCGCATGCTGATGAACAACCTCCACCCTGACGTCGCCGAGCGTCCCGAGGATCTGGTGGTGTACGGCGGCATCGGTCGCGCTGCCCGCACCTGGGAATGCTTCGACAAGATCGTCGAGGTGCTCAAGCGCCTGGAGGACGACCAGACCCTGCTGATCCAGTCCGGCAAGCCGGTAGCGGTGATCCCGACCCACAAGGACGCGCCGCGGGTACTGATCGCCAACTCCAACCTGGTGCCGGCCTGGGCCAACTGGGAGCACTTCAACGAGCTCGACAAGAAGGGACTGATGATGTACGGCCAGATGACCGCCGGGTCCTGGATCTACATCGGCTCCCAGGGCATCGTCCAGGGCACCTACGAGACCTTCGTCGAGGCTGGCCGTCAGCACTTCAACGGCGACCTCAAGGGCCGCTGGGTACTGACCGCCGGCCTCGGCGGCATGGGCGGCGCCCAGCCGCTGGCGGCGACCCTGGCCGGCGCCTGCTCGCTGAACATCGAGTGCCAGCAGACGAGCATCGACTTCCGTCTGCGTACCCGCTATTTGGACGAGCAGGCCAACGACCTGGACGACGCGCTCGAGCGTCTTGCGCGCTACACCAGTGAAGGCAAGGCCATCTCCATCGGTCTTTGCGCCAACGCCGCCGACGTCCTGCCGGAACTGGTCAAGCGCGGCGTCAAGCCGGACATGGTCACCGACCAGACCAGTGCCCACGATCCGCTGCACGGCTACCTGCCCTCTGGCTGGACCTGGGACGAGTACGTGGCCCGCGCCAAGAGCGAGCCCGACACAGTGGTCAAGGCCGCCAAGGCGTCCATGGCGGTGCATGTGCGCGCCATGCTCGAGTTCCAGAAGATGGGCGTGCCCACCTTCGACTACGGCAACAACATCCGCCAGATGGCCCAGGAAGAAGGCGTCGAGAATGCCTTCGACTTCCCCGGCTTCGTCCCGGCCTACATTCGTCCGCTGTTCTGCCAGGGCATCGGCCCGTTCCGCTGGGTGGCGCTGTCCGGCGATCCGGAGGACATCTACAAGACCGACGCCAAGGTCAAGGAGCTGATCCCCGACGACGAGCACCTGCACCACTGGCTCGACATGGCCAAGGAGCGCATCAGCTTCCAGGGCCTGCCGGCGCGTATCTGCTGGGTCGGCCTGAAGGATCGCGCGCGCCTCGGCCGCGCCTTCAACGAGATGGTCAAGAACGGCGAACTCAAGGCGCCCATCGTCATCGGCCGTGACCACCTCGACTCCGGTTCCGTGGCCAGCCCCAACCGCGAGACAGAGTCCATGCTGGACGGCAGCGACGCCGTGTCCGACTGGCCGCTGCTCAACGCCCTCGCCAACACCGCAGGCGGCGCTACCTGGGTCTCACTGCACCACGGCGGGGGTGTCGGCATGGGCTTCTCCCAGCACGCCGGTGTGGTCATCGTCGCCGACGGTACCGACGAGGCCGATGCCCGCCTGGCCCGCGTCCTGCGCAACGACCCGGCCAGCGGCGTGATGCGCCATGCCGACGCCGGCTACGACATCGCCAGGCAGTGTGCCCGCGACAACGGCCTCGACCTGCCGATGCTCAAGGACTGATGCCGTCCCGGGCGCGCCGCTGGCGTGCCCGACCCTGGCATCAAGGCGCCTTGTCCCTGAGCGCGCCTCCTGCCCGGGAGCGCCATGTAAGAAGCGCAGACGCCTGCACAAAGGCCGCCCCTAGGGGCGGCCTTTATCGTGTACAACCGTGATTCACTTCGATGCCACTTGAAACGTGCGCCGACGCCCCTGAAGTGGCCGGCGACGGGTCAGGCGCAGCACTGCTTGAACTTGCGCGCACTGCCACAGGGACAGGGATCGTTGCGTCCCGGCTTGAGTCGAGACACCCTGGCCTCGCCATCCAGATAGACCCAGCGCCCCTGGTGGCGCACAAAGCGCGAGCGCTCTTCCAGCACGCCCCAGCGCTGCCGCCCTGGCGTGTCCTCGGCAAAGGTCGCACGAAACTGCACCCAGCCCTGATCGCCTGTTTCACCGCTATCGAGAATCTCGAGACGCTTCCAGCGGGTATCGTCGTCACCGCCCAGTTGCGCCGGGCAACTGTCCGGGTGCCAGCTATGGCGCAGGTAGTCCTCGAGCCCGAGGGCGAAGGCCGCAAAGCGCGAGCGCATCAGCGCCTCAGGCGAACCTGCGTTCTCGCCCTGGTGCAGCAGACCACAGCAGTGCTCGAGGACCAGGCCACTGCCGCAGGGGCAGCGGGTGGATGACGTTGTAGTCAAGGTGCGGCTCTCCTCTTATCTACCTTGCGCTTTGCCACAGCGCGGGCCTTGTACGAACACCCGACGTGGGTGGCAACGCTTTAAACAGACTGCCGACCTGTACCGGCCTCACGCAAATACCGACCAGCCTGTGGCCTTGGAAAGCCCTTCCAGGGCGGCGGTGCCCTTGAGCGAATTGCCGTAGCGATCCAGGCCCGGCGACCACACCGCGATCGAGGCCACGTTGGGTACCACCGCCATGATCCCGCCCCCGACACCGCTCTTGCCCGGGAAGCCGACCCGATAGGCGAAGTCCCCCGAGCCATCGTAGTGGCCGCAGGTCATCATCAACGCATTGATCGCCCGTACCCGCTCGAGCCCGATCATGCGCTGGCCCTCGAAGCCACCACACAGAAAGCGTGTGGCCCTGGCGAGCTGGGCGGTGGACATCTCGATGGCGCAGTGATGGAAGTAGGTGCCCAGCACCCGGTCACAGTCGTTGGTCAGGTTGCCGCAGGAACGCAGGAAGTAGGCCAGGGAGAAGTTGCGATCCCCGGTGGCATGCTCGGAGCGCGCCACCTGCTCGTTGATGTGGATGTCCTCGTCGCCGGAGGCCTCGCGCAGAAAGCGCAGAATCTCGCCGAGGGTGTCGCGTGGCGCATTGCACCCGAGCACCGCGTCGGTGGTGACAATCGCCCCGGCGTTGATGAAGGGATTGCGGGGAATGCCGTCTTCCACCTCCAGCTGGACGATGGAGTTGAAGGCCCGGCCCGATGGCTCGCGCCCGACCCGCTGCCACAGGCCATCGCCGTGGCGCCCCAGCGCCAGCGCCAGGGTGAAGACCTTCGACACGCTCTGGATCGAAAAGGCCTTGGCGGCGTCGCCGGCATGAAACTCCTGTCCATCCACGGTGCACACACTGATGGCGAACTGGCGGGGATCAACACAGGCAAGTTCGGGGATATAGCTTGCCACCTGGCCCCACTCGCCAGCCTGACGAGCCTCGCGATCCAGCCTCTCGACCAGCGCCTGCAGTTGTTCCGGCGTAAGGGTCTTTCCCATGAGCGTGATTCTTCCAGGAGCCTGACAAGGCTGGCGATGGTCGCCCCCTCCTTCGTGGCTGTCAACGCCGGTTCCCGGCCGGGGACAATCTCCCGGGCGATATGTCCCGCTCAGCGCCCGCGCCGCTTGGTGCGCATGGTCGCCTCGGCGGCAAGCGGATCTTCTGGCCAGGGGTGCTTGGGGTAGCGGCCGCGGTTCTCCTTGCGCACCTCGGGGTAGACGTTGTGCCAGAAGCTTCGAAGGTCCATGGTCGTCGCCAGCGGACGCCGCGCCGGGGACAGCAATTCCAGGCGTACCGGCACCCGCCCGTCGACGATATGCGGTGTGGCCTCGCAACCGAACAGGGCCTGCAATTTGGCGGCCAGCACCGGCACGATACGCGTGCCGTGCTCGTCGCCGTCGTCGACCTCACGCTCATAGCGCAAGGCCGCGCTGTCACCGCTTGGCAGCGCCAGCCGTCGCGGTGCCAGCTCGTCCAGCTTGCCCGCCAACGGCCACGGCAGACGTTCGCGCAACAGCCGTTCCCAGGGCAGCGCCAGCACCTGATCGAGCCGCGACAGGCCGTCCAGATGCGGACCGAGCCAGTCCTCGAGCTCGGCCATCAGGCTGGCGTCGTCAAGCTCCGGCCACTGGGGATCATGCGCCCGTCGCAACAGCGCTACCCGTCTTCTGAGCTGTTCTGCCGCCTCGTCCAGCGGCAGCGCCTCGCGCTGCCCCAGGGCGTCGAGCAGCGCCCTATGCCTCGCCTCTCGACTCGGCGGTCCTGCCAGGGGCTTGCGCTCCAGCACCACGGCATCGAGGGCGCGTACCCGCTCGCCTTCCAAGCGCCCCGCCGATGCGTTCCAGGCGACCCGCTCGGTCCAGTCGCCAAGTTCAGGAAAATGCGCCAGCAGCGCCGCCTCCTCGATCCGTACGCCACGGTAGAGCCGGGCCTCACGCTGGCGACCGTCCAGGTCCACCGCGACCAGCAGGGGCGCGTGGGCCAGGGGGTGATCGCTTGCCAGCGTCACCAGGCCACCGCCACGCAGGCGAAAGCGTCCGGGCGAAAGGTGCTGAGCGACACGATCGGGGTAGGCGCAGAGCAGAAGCTCGCCCAAGGTTATTGAGGCGCCCGGCTCGCTTGCACGGGACTCACCCCCATGGGCCTTGTCCAGCGCCACCCCGGCGCGCTTGCACAGTCGCCGGGCCTCCCGCTGCCAGGCAGGGTCTGGCCTCGGCGACGACAACAGCGGTACGAACACCCGCTCCAGATCTGGCTCCCGCGAGGCGCCCTGACGACCCTCG
>NZ_JAMXRY010000041.1:0-45579 GCF_024124525.1 Halomonas sp. OfavH-34-E
GCTCTGGGGTGGTGGATGGCGGCGTTGCTGGCCGCCGCCCTGGCCGTAGCCGCCTTGTGGCTGGCCGCCGTAGCCGCCGGCCGACTGCCCCTGCTGGTCGCCGCGGGAGTCGAGCATCTGCATGTCGTTGGCGACGATCTCGGTGCTGTAGCGGTCCTGGCCGTCCTGAGCCTTCCATTTCCGCGTCTGGAGCCGGCCCTCTATATAGACCCGCGAGCCCTTGCGGACGTACTGCTGGGCGATCTCGGCCAGCTTGTTGAACAGCACCACGCTGTGCCACTCGGTGCGCTCCTGGCGCTGACCGCTCTGGCGGTCCATCCAGCTGTCGGTGGTGGCCAGACGCAGGTTGCCGACCGGGTTGCCGGATGGCGTGTAGCGGACCTCCGGGTCCTGGCCGATATTGCCGATCAGGATGACCTTGTTGACCCCTCTGGCCATGGTGTCTCCTCGTGGGCGGGCGGCCGCGCTGGCCGCCCGGGTGGTGGGTTATTGCTGCGCGTTAGCCTTCAGCTCGGCCAGGCGTGCCTTATAGGCCTCATTGACCACGCCGCGGTCGGATTCCGGCACATGGCGGGCCAGGTCGATGGCCTCGTCCATCTCCTCCGGGGTGGTCGCCTGCTTGATCTGCTCGCAGACGAAGGCACAGGTGATCTCGCCGCTCGGCTCGGCCTCCCCCTGCTGCTGGGTGTCGGTGGTGGCCTCGGCCGTGCCTTCGTAGACCTCCTTGGCCTGGCGGCGCTGCTGGGCCTTCTGGCGCTGCCCGGCGAGCTTGCTGCCCACTCGGCCGGCGGTGCCGTTGCGCTGCTGTTGACCGCCGCTGGCGGGTGCCTGCTGGGCGGGCTGCCCGGCCTCGGGGGTGATGTCGCGCTCCTCCTCGGCCATGCGGATGCCCTTCAGCTCCGGGGTGAAGGTGTCACGCAGCGCGAAGGCCCGGGCGCGCATCTGCATCATCCGCTTCGGGTACTGCTGCCACGGCCCTTGCTTGCCGACCAGGCCGGCGTCCTTGGCGTCGGCCATGCTGAAGGTGTAGTGGGCGACGTTGCCGTTCGGCCGGCGGCGCACCGTGCAGTGCGCGACGGCATTGGCGCCTTCGCCTTCAATCCACTCGGCGAAGTCGGCCTCGGACCAGGCCGGCGCGGCGCGGCAGATGGCCAACATCATGTCGCCCCAGATGGTGGGCCGGCCGTTGATGACCGCGATGTTCTGGATGGCCTGAAGCGGGCTGGTGATACCCAGCTCGACGCCGGTCTGCCAGGCGATCATCACGTTGCCGGGCTTGCCCTTGTAGTCCTTCGGCGCCAGGTCGCTCTGGGCGATCATGTCGGACATGCGCCACACGTCGTCGAAGGACCGCGGCGTCATGGCCTTCATGAACTGGTTGCGCACCTCGTCGGTGGCCAGCTCGACGCCGGTGGTGGCGCCGGTCTCGGCCGGCGCGTGGAAGTCGGCTTCCTGCATGTCCTGCTGCTGGACGGCTTCGGTGGTCCGGGTGTCGGTGGCAGTGTTCATGCGGCTTCTCCTTGTTGCTCGGCTTCATCGGCCTGCGCGGCCAGCTGGTCCTTCTCGGCCTTGTTCATCTTCCCGTAGCGGGTGTCGACGTACTCGCTCTCGCCGACCTCGACGGTGTAGGCCTTGCGCTTGGTCACCTTGCGGCGCATCACCTGGTCGTCGCCGAAGGTCGCTACCGCGGCGTCACCCATGGCCTCGAGGATGTGGGCGCGGGCCACCTTGGCGGTGGTCTCCAGGGCCTTGATCTCCTCCTTGGCCTGCTGCTCGACCTTGCGCCAGTGCTCCAGCGCGGACAGGTCGACCATGCTGCCGTCGGTGCCCGGGTAGCGGCGCTTGAGCAGGTCGATGGCCTTGGGGTGCTCGACGTCGATCTCGGGCAGCTCGCCGCGCTGAATGGCGGCCCACAAGTCGCCCTCGAGGGCGATCAGGTCGTCGATCAGCTCGTCGTCTCGAACGATCGGGTACCAGCGGGTCTCCCAGCCGGCGATGGTCACCACCAGGAAGGCCCACTCGTAGCCGGTGACCGCGAGTTGGTGCTGGACCTGGATGTAGTAATCCTCCGGCACTTCGCCGGACGTGCAGAGCCCGCCGGTGGTGTGCACGTTGTCCGGCTTGCCCCAGCCACTCGGGAACTCGACGTTCTTGAGCTCGGCCACGCCGGGCCCCTTCACGGTCTGTCCCATGGTCAGCTCGAGCCAGGCCGACTGGGCATCGGTGACGCCGACGATGCGGCGGTCGATGTTGGCCAGCATGAAGGGGTGCTCGGGGTGGGCCAGCATGCAGTTGAAGTTCTGGACGTTGAGCCCGGTGAACTCGGCGAAGCGGGCGGCGGTCACCGGCTCCATGACGTGGCCCATGGCCATCTTCTGGCGGCGGCGGTAGTTGGCATCGGCGTCATCGTCGGCCAGGCCCAGCTTGCGCTCGGCGATCTCGAACGGGGTGCGGTGCTCGCTGGCTCCGACGGCCGCCGCGGCCTCGCTGGCCCCGATGCCGATGCCGCGCAGCTCCAGCCAGACATCCTCCGGCATGCCGAGAGTGGCGACGCGATGGTTGGTGGTCAGCTCATGCTTGGCTTGTTCAATGGTCATGCTCATGGTGCTATCCTCGTCGGGTGATTCGATAACGGTTGTCGGTCACAGCAGCAGGCCCCGTCAGGTGCGAACTGGCGGGGCCTTTTTATGCCCAGGCGTGGGCTTCAAGGGAGTCGAGGTAGGCGTCGATGCGCGCCTCGTCTCGGCGTGATTGGAGCGTGGCTTCGTGCTGATCCAGGATGGCGAGGTCGTCGGCGTCGGTGATCTTGGCCAGCAGCCAGTTGGCCTTGTAGCCGCGCCGGTCGTAGACCTCGTATTCGATTTCCGGGCCGCTGGGCGGCTCGAAGAAGCTGCCCGGTTCTCCCGGGATGTAGCTGGTGACTTCCACCAGGCACGGAATGCCGGCGATGCGGGCTGCCATCATGCGAACACCCTCCCACCGCGGGCGCGATGCCAGTCTAGAGCGGCCTTGAGGCTGCCGGCCGCGGCTTGGGCGGCCCCGCCATCCTTGCCGTCGGTTTCGACCAGGGCGCTCAGTCCGTCGGCAACCTCGGGGCCGAGGTTGTCGTCCTGCACCGCCTCTCGCAGGACGTCCAGCAGGTCGAGCGGATCAAGCCGAGGGCGGTTCGGCGTCGGGGGCGATGTCGGCATCGTCTTGTCCTTCCAGGAACTGCCGGACAGCCTCGGACGCTTTCTCGCTCAGCTGCTCGGCGGTGAGTTGATACATGCGGCCGTCGATCATCAGCACGTCGGTGCCGCCGACGGCCATGAGATGGTCGGTGACGTGGCGGAATGCAGCTTCGTCCATATCACCCCCGGTAGAGCTGAAGACGCGGCTCGGCCTGGCCGTTCCAGCGGGCGTGGAACGACGCGAGACGGGCTCGGTTGGCGGGGTCAGCCGGCGGCTGGTGGGCTCGGCAGCCGATGATCGGCCGCTCGGGGCCGGTGATGACGACGCCTTGGGCGCGCAACTGGGCGCGGCGCTCCTCGAGGGCGGGGTTGCGGATCATGGCGAGGCCTCCGAGTCGAAGTGAGTGACGATCACGGCAAACAGCCCGGCCAGGCCGAACATGCCGACGAACAGTGCGATGGACCCGATGGCGCCGGCCAGTGCCGGGTCGATGTAGCCCGCCAGGAAGGCGGCGAGAGCGGCAGCAGGGTTCATTGCCATACCTCCTTGAGCTCGCGTTTCAGCTGCATGTCGCGAAGCATCTGGTCGATGCGTCGCCGGTTGGCGTAACGAGCGGCGCCACGCTGGTCGTTTTGGATGCGTTTCTCGTTTTTCGCGATCGGGCTCATGCCAGGCTCCAGGTGTCCGTAAAAAAGCCCGGCGGGGCCGGGCAAAGTGCAGGGAACTGAAGTGATGCCACTGGCATCGAGAAGCACCCTGACGCCACAACGGCGGGAGGGTCAGAGACCTGCAGCGCCAAGGCGCTTCTCGATGGCCCCTGTCGCCAGGGGCCTGGCTTGCTACTTCAGGCGAATCAGCCTGCCGAGGGTTGTCTGTCCATGGATTGCGCGGCTGCGCATGGTGACTGACGCCCCGGCCTTCTCCTGGCTGACGCTGATCAGGACTTCAAAGCTGCCTCCGGCTTGCAGCGAGCGTCTCGCCGCTTCCGCCAGAGGCTTCATCTTGAGTTGCAGTTGTCGCCCCATGTCCTCGAAGGCGGCGTCGATCGTGTCGATGGCCATGCTTCCTCCCTTGTGATGGGTGGGTGTCATGCCGGCCGCCCCGTCAGGAAGGGGGCGCTTGCCACTTGCGCAGTGGCCGCGTGGTTCGTGGGTAATGTGCCGCGGAGTCGCTTTCCTCCATGCCTGCCAGCATTCGCCCGAGAGTCACGGCTCCCACCGCACTGACTCAGGCGACCCGCTCGGGATCGACACATCCATCTGCCTGCATTTGGCCGAAGGCCGTCGGCCGGCCACTTCTGGCGGCTGCCGGCGGCGGCAGATGCCCGCTTGAACCCCAGCGGGAAAGGGATCTCGAGTTGTTAAAGAGCGCGATCGGTTGGGTCAGATGACGATGGCCGGGATGTCATCCAGGCGGCGATATGGCCGCTTGGGGGCGCCGCGGCGCAGGCCGTCGAGATGCGAATTGCACATCGTGACGACGAGCAGGATGCAGAGCGGCTTGATGAAACCCCGGCTGAGGGAGAGGGCGACGAGGTGGGCGGTGTTGCGCGCCCCTTCACGATCGCAAGCAATCTGAAGGTGGCGGCGAACCGTAGGCAGCGCGCAGAACAGCTGGTCGGCGGCTTCCTGAGCGGTGAAACCGCGTGCCAGGAGCTCGACAATCTGTGTTTGACGCTTGGTCAGGCTCATCTCGAATCCGCCTCAACAATCAACCGATGAGTTGATAGTATGAGTCGAGGCGGATTGAGTCAACTATAGAATTGACTCTATCTTAGGCGGGAAGGCGATTCTTAGTGCAATGAGTTGATTTTACAGTAGAAAAAAACTTACCGGCTCGCTCCCTCCGAAGCCTGTCATAGGCGTCGTCCAGGCGGTTGAGGGCTTCGCGGGACATCTTCCCTGACGTGCGAGCTGGCTGATTCTGACGGTGATCCATTCTTACCCCACGGTTCTACAGTGCTGGCAGACGGCTCCTGCCCGTCCAGCACGATGTCTGAGTTTTGGTTGCGATGGCCCTCCCGGAGGGAGTCTCAATTATATCGTCGGCTAAGGTTCTTTTGGGAAAGCCGGCGGTTGATTTCGGAGATGGGCACAATTCCGGCCAAAAAAGGGCGGATATGGAAGGGCTCATCCCCGATGGGCAAGCAGGTGCAGGTTGAAGATGAAGAAGTCGTAGGCGGCTCGCGCCGTGCGGAAGGCGAGACTGGAGCCGCCGCGATCAGGGTGGGATGCGCGCGCCGCGCGCCGGTAGGCGGACTTCAGAGTGGCCGGGGCGGTCGGCGGCTCGATCAGGCCAAGGGCGTCGAGAGCCCAGCTCGCATCACCAGGCGGAAACTCGATAACGGCATCGATCTCCGGCTGCGGATCCTGCCAGGCGTGATGCTCGAGCGGGCTGTCCTCGTTCATGAAGGCGTCGAAGTCGTCGTCGGCGAGCTCGTCGTAGAGATGGAAGTCCGGCGGAGGGGCGGCGTAGTAGACGCGACTGCTGGGGCGATGGTCGACGACACCATTCGCGTCCAGCTCGGCGCGCGGCAATCGGGCGACGTCCACCAGGTGTTGGCGCCAGACGGGGTGCAGGAAGGCGGGGCCAGGGCGGAAGGGCAGGACGTCGACCAGGACGCGGTGCGGGGTGTGGCGTATCACTCGGTGCAGGGTGTCGCGCCCATAGCGGTCCCGGGCATACAACAGCGAGACGGCGGCTGGGCTTCCCCGCTCAGCAGGACGCAGGCTCGCCAGTCGCTTGAGTCGCCGTCGGGCCAGGTGGCGGCTCAAGAAGCTGGCCGGTCGACGAATGAGGTCGCCGCGGGCGAGCGACTGTTGAGGGATGTCATCGTCTTCGCGCATGGCCAGCGGTTGCTGGTCCAGCAAGTAGCTCGCCGGACTCGCCCACACCGCCCAGCGCCGGCCGCTGGCCGACAGAAAGGGGCGGGGATCGGCGGCTAGCTCGGCCAGGCGCTCGTTGATGTGGTGCTCGGAGTTGAGTCGCAGGCGGTTCGTCATGCCCAGGGCGTGGGCGGTGACCAGCATATCGGCCTGATTGGCGGCATAGCCCGACGTGACCGGTGCGCGGCGTACGTCTGGGCTGGGCGCGATGTCCCACAGGCACCACAGGTAGCCACCCTGGCGTTCTGCCCAGGTGACCATCGCGTCCTGGTCGGCGGCAGTCGAGGAGGGAAGCGGGGCGGTCGAGAGGTAGAAGTCCTTCATGATCGGGGCCGCCGCCGATCAGCTGTCGGCGTTGCTTTCTTCGCCAACGGGTTCGTGCTCTCCCCAGTGCTTGCGCTTCTGGTCCCGCACCTCGAGCACGAGCTGCCCACGGGCAGCGTTCTCCTCCATGCCATCCAGCAGCAGGTCGTGGGCCCGTCGCATCACCCAGATGAACTGCTCGCCCGTGCCTTCCGGCAGCATTTCGGACACCACCAGGTCGGTGATGTCGGCCGCCTGGCGTAGCAGCTCGTCGGGCGCCGCAAACTCGCCTTCAGGCCCACTACCCGTTGCATCCCTGCCTTGCAGGTAGGCCAGCGATACGCCGTAGAGGTCGGCAAGTCGACGCAGCGTCTCCCGCTCCGGCTTCGACTTGGCCTTGGCCCACTTCGAGACAGCCGCGGTGCCGGCGCCGGAGTCGGTCGCGATGACCTTCTGCATCCCGTAGACCTTGGTGCGCTTATGGTGCTTGAGCGCCGCTTCCAGGATTCGCTCCCAGACGATGCGCTTCTCTTCTTCTTCCGAGGCAGGTCTCGGCATTGGCTTCCTCCGCCACGCCAGCAATAAACAACAATCGTTTGGTTGATTATAGGCCTACTTCGCGCGCTGCCAATTCATCGGAAACAACCAATCTTTTGCAGAATCGAATCTACGTGGCATACTCTCTACCATAATGTTGATTCTATGGTGGAAACCCTAGTGACGAAGCCGGTAACACTCAGAGAGCTGATCAAGGACTGCGGCGGCCCGACCGCCGTGGCTCGCGAACTCGGGTGCTCGACGCAGAACGTTCACAAGATGGTTCAGCGCGGGCATCTGCCGTATTCCGAGCTGCGCGAACGGTCTCGGGCCGAGGTCCTGGCCGGCATGCAGCAGAAGGGAGAACTCTCGGCCGACCAGATTCGCCGCATCGGGTTCGGCCTGTAGATGGGCGGCAACTGCCGCCGGCGGCACCGGGCATGGCCCGGACACAACAACGCCCCGATCGGCTGCCACCGCGGGGCGTTGATGTCACTTCACGTATGGAGATGATTATGAACGCTAAATCACCAAACGTCCAGTTGCTAGCCGTGGCTGGTGTCGATGTTCGCCAGGATGCGGAAGGGCGATTCTGCCTGAATGACCTGCATCGGGCTTCAGGAGGTGCGTCGCGCCACAAGCCAAGTGAGTGGCTGCGCAATGCGCAGGCTCAGGCTTTGGTGGCCGAATTAGAAGCGGGAAATCCCGCTTCTAACCCCGTTGCCACGATAAAAGGCCGCGGAGTCACCGGCACCTTCGTCGCGAAGGAGCTGGTCTACGCCTACGCCATGTGGATCAGCCCCGCCTTCCATCTCAAGGTGATTCGCGCCTACGACGCCATGCAGGCGCCGGACGCCACGGACCCGCTTCAGGCGCTCTCCGATCCGGCCACCATGCGCGAGCTGCTGTTGGGCTACACGGAGAAGGTGCTGGCCCTGGAGTCTACCGTTTCCGAGCAGGCACCCAAGGTTCAGGCCTTCCGCCGCATCGCGGAAAGCGACGGCTCCCTGTGCCTGACCGATGCCGCCAAGCACCTCCAGGTTCGCCGCAAGGACTTGCTTGCCTGGCTTCAGGTTCATCGCTGGATCTACCGCCGCGCCGGCAACAAGAACTGGATCGCCTACCAGCCGCGCCTGCACCAGGGAGTGCTCGAGCACAAGGTTTCCACTGTTCACCTGGAAGACGGCAGCGAGAAGGTGTGCGAGCAGGTCAAGGTTACCCCCAAGGGCCTGGCCAAGCTGGCAGAGACCTTCGAGGGGGTGCCGGCATGAGCAATGTGCTGAAGTTCCCCGAGCGCCCTCATGAGCAGCCGCCAGAGGAGCCGCAGGCGCTCGCAGAAACGCCGAAGGGGCCCCAAGTGGAGGACGGATATACGAGGATCGCGAACCCGATTCTGGACGCCCTTTGCACCGCCGATTTCACTGCGCGGGAGTTTCGCGTAGTGCATTTCGTCATCCGACAAACTTATGGCTGGGGCTGCAAGGCCAAGCGGATGTCGGCTTCGTTCATTGCGCAAGGGGTCGGGCTGCATGAGTCCGATTGCTCCAAGGTGCTGAACGAACTGATTCGTCGCAAGGTCATCGTCCGCCAGGGAAGCAGTCGCTCCCCGGTTTCGCTCAATAAGCACTCCGACCAATGGCTGCCATCTGCGACTGCAAGAAAGCGCGCTCCCGAACGTCGTCGCGAGCAAGGGCAAGATGCCCAAAGCGGAAAAAAACCACCTGAGTCAGGGCAAGATGCCCTAACTGAGTCAGGGCAAGATGCCCTAACAAAGAAAGACACGAAAGACATTCCCCCTCTCCCTTCGGTCGAGGGGGAAGGCGCATCGCCGGAAACCGGCCAGAAACCAAACGCCGAGAAACCCCAGCCCAAGGCGAAGCCCAAGGGTGGCACCAAGTCCAAGGCGGCAAAGCTCGACCTGAGCCAGCTGCCTGCCGACGTATCCCGGGAGGCCGTCGAGGGTTTCATCGAGCACCGCAAAACCCTGAAGAAACCCCTCACGCAGCGGGCGCTGACGCTCAACGTCGACGAGGCGCTGCGCGCTGCTGACCGCATCCCTGGCATGACCGCCGACCAGGCTCTGGACGAGACCGTGATGGCCGGGTGGCAGGGCGTGAAGGCCGACTGGCTGGCCCGCCGCCAGGGGGCGAGTGAGAACCCCGCCAAGGGCATGAATCAAGCCGAGCGGCTGCACGCCGCCAACCAGCAGGCCATCCGCGAGGCCGTGGAGCGCCGCAATGCCGATGCCGAGGGCAACGGCGACCTGTTCGACAACGACGGAGGGCACTGGTGATGACCGATCATGAATTCGAGGCATTCGCCGACGTGTGGAGCCAGGCGCAGGAAATCTACAACCGCAGCGTGACGTCCGGCACCATCGAGCTGGTCTTCCGTGCCCTGCAAAGCCTCGAGCTGGACGAAATCCAGCGGGCGTTGACCCTGCACATCCAGAGCCCGGACACCGGGCAGTTCCCGCCGAAGCCGGGCGACGTGATCAAGTTCGCCCGTGGCGACAGCCAGAGCCGGACGCTTCAGGCCTGGGCGAAGGTCGAGCGCGCCATCCGCAGCGTGGGCCACTACCGCGACGTGTGCTTCGACGACCCGCTGATCCACGCCGTGATCGAGCGCATGGGTGGCTGGCCCAAGGTGGCCATGGTCGACAGCGAGAAGGACATCGTCTGGCTTCGCCAGCGATTTGAGGCCCAGTACCGCGCCTATGCGATCCACAAGCCCGAGGAGTGGCCGGCCTTCCTGCCGGGCGTGTCGACTCAGCAGAACGCGCAGATCGGCCAGCACTCGCGTGGACGCCTGCCCGGCAAAGACATCGCCGTGATCGGTGACCAGCGGCGCGCCATGCAGGTGGCCGAGCGTGGCCGCGGCGCCCTGGCCAACGGCACGCAGGTCAGCCGCGTGACGGGCGGCCAGCTGGCAGGGTTGATCGAGAACATGCAGGCCAACCAGCAGCAGGGGGTGGCGTAATGGAACTCAGCCCCCAAGCCCGCCAAGCCCTGAAGGCCGTTGTCTTCACCGAGGAGCGCGAAGCCCGTGTCGAGGCCCTGCTGCGCTTTGGCGCCAAGGCCGGCGCTCGCCCGCTGCTGGAGCTGGTCGTCGACCTGGTGGCCCTGGCCGATGAGGTGATCGACAACGGCCGCGAGCACGCCGTCGACCTGCTGATCCAGGAAACCGACCTGCACCCCTACTCGGCGGACAAGCTCAACTATCCGAGCCTGAAGGGGGCACTGATCGGCCTCGAGGCGGCCGAGCGGGTCCCCGACCATGCCCGGGAGCGTGTCTGCCCCGGCTGCGCCTACCGGGCGGGCAGCGTCGCCAACCAGTGCTTCACGACCCAGAGCGATGCCGACTCCGTGCTGGAGAACGGCGAGGCCTTCCTTTGCCACGCCCGCGGCATCGATGACGTGAGTGGCGAGCCGACGCGCCCCTGCATTGGCCATGCCTACGCCGCTCGCCAGCACGCCAAGGACTGCATGGAGGACCGCCACGGTCCCGAGGGGGCGGCGTGACACGCACCGCCTCCGCCAACCAGGTCGAGTACGTGATCCAGCACCCGGGGCAGCTGGCCCCGGTCATGAGCCAAGCGATGGAGATGGCCGGCCGTGGGCTCAAGGGCGGCCCGGTGCGCGTGATCCTGACCCGCATCGAGGAGAAGCGTACCGACGCCCAGAACAAGAAGCTGTGGCCCATGCTGAACGACCTGTCGACACAGGTGGTATGGCACGGCGTCACGCTCAAGCCCCACGAGTGGAAGGACCTGGCCACCGCTGCCCTGAAACGCCATCGCATGGTGCCCGGCATGGACGGCGGTTTCGTCATGGTCGGGCTCAGCACCAGCCGCATGAGTAAGCGGGTGTTCTGCGACCTGATCGAGTGCATGTACGCCTTCGGTACCGAGCAGGGCGTGCAGTGGAGTGAGCCCGCGCTGGCTCTCTACGAGGAATATCGGGAGGCCCGCCAATGATCCCCAAGAGCAAGGCCTGGCGCAGCGAGCGCTATCTGGCATGGGTGCGCAGCCTGCCGTGCTGCATGACCGGCGAGGAGGGCTGCGAGGCCCATCACGTCATCGGGCTCGGCTGGGGATTGTCCGGATGGGGGCTCAAGGCCCCGGACGCCTTCGTGATGCCGCTGACCCCGTGGGCGCACCGCATGGTGCACCAGCGCGCCGACTGGCAGCCCTGGCAAGTGGAGTGGCTGCGACAGACGATCCGCGCGGGCCTGAGCCACTTCGCCACCGACTCCGACATCCGCGAGCAGCTGACACTTGCGCTCGCCTTCATCGACGCCATGGAGGGCGCCACGGCATGAGCATCATCGGCATCGATCCCGGCAAGTCCGGGGGTATCGCATCCATCACCGACGGCCAGGCCGCCGGCATCCCCATGCCACTGGTCGGCAAGGACATCGACGGCCACGAGCTGGCCACCATCTTGCGCGACGCCGCCCCCGAACTGGTGATCATCGAGAAGGTCGGCCCCATGCCCAAGCAGGGGGTGACGTCCACCTTCAACTTCGGCGCCGGGTATGGCCGCCTGCTGGGCGTGTGTGAAGCCCTGGGCATCCCGTACCGCCTGGTGACCCCGCAGGCGTGGAAGAAGCGCGTACTTGCCGGCACCGCCAAGGAGAAGTCCGACGCCATCGCGTTCGTGAAGCGCGCCTTCCCCATGGTCGACCTCACGCCCGGGCTGAAGCGCGTGCCGCATGACGGTATCGCCGACGCCGTGTGCCTGGCCGAGTACGGCCGCCAACTGATGACCGGCAACCAGGGAGCGGCATGAGGGAAGCACGGCAGCGAAAGCTCGAGTGGCGGAAGGTCAGCGACTACTGCATCCAGGCGGGGCCGTATCGCCTCGCCAAGGTGGTGATGGGCAAGCACGAATGGTTCGTGCTGCATGCCGGCGACGAAAGGCTGGGCATGTGGCGCGAGGACGCGGCAGCCGCGAAGCGGGCCGCACAGGCGCATAGCGACGGACGTTGAGCTGACGACGGGGGAAGCATGGAGCAGGTTGAGGCGGCAGCCAATGCGGTAGTGGGACGTCGACGCCGGGGTGGTCAGGGGGTGCCATCCCGTCAGGAGCAAGTGCTGCTGGCCAGCCAGGTCGGCGAGCGTCTGCGCGAGGCGCGCGAGATGCAGGGGTATTCGCAGGTCAAGGCGGCCCAGATGCTGGGTTACGCGAACTCCACCAAGCTGGCCAAGATCGAGGGTGGCCGCGACAGCTCGCAGATCCCGTTGTGGGTCGTGAAGCGCGCCGGCGTGCTGTATGACGTGTCCATCGACTACCTGCTGGGCAATACCGAATCCATGGAAGTCGGCGAGGTCCGCAATCACGCGGCCCGTGACGCCATCATCCTGATGCGCGAGGAGTGGGAACGCATCCGCTGGCGGGACATGGTGGCCACCCGCGAGGTTCAGGACCGCCTCGAGGCCGTGGAGTCGCTGGTTACCCTGCTCGTCGACCAGGTGGGCGAGGCTGAGGATGCTCTGGCGCGCGTCGAGGAGCTGAACCCCCGTCGCTGGGATAACGTGAAGGGCGGCGCTCGTCTGCAATCCGCCGTCGATCGTGCCGCCGCCACGGGCCGCACTGCCCAAGGCAAGCTGAAGCGCCTGCATCGCGACGCCCGCTCGGCTGCTGGCGGTGTCCAGCCGGAACTGGAGCTGGTGTACACCTGATATGGCGAAGCTGACGGAACAGCAGTGGCGGCAGGCCCGGGAAACCTGGGAGGCGGATTCGCGCAGCGGTTACGCCTGGCTGATTCGGGAGCTGGATCTCGACATCTCGGGACCGGCCGTGCGCAAGCGGGCGCTCAAGGAGGAGTGGGCCAAGGGGGGCGGCAAGGCGAAACCCGCCCGGAAACCGAAAACCCGGAAACCCAAGGCGAAAACCGAAAACCAGAAACCCCGCCGGAAACCGGAAACCCCTGTCGAGGACCTGGAGGAACTGCCGCCGGAGCTCGAAGACAAGGCGGTACCGCTGGAGGAAGCCGATTCGATCCCCTTCGATGAGGCGGGGGAGGAGGTGGGCGGCGCATCTCACAATTTCACCCTAACGCGCGTATGCACGCAGTCGCTCGAGGAGGACTTCGGCGACAGCCCGCTGCATGAGATATACGAGACCGATGCTCCCGGCCGCACCAAGTATCGCCGCCAGTACGCGCGACTCGCCTACAAGCATGCCCTGCTGGGGGCGACGCCTGCTCATGTGGCCAGCCTGCTGGAGGTGACGGAGCGCACCGTCTACGACTGGATGGAGGTGCACCCCGAATTTCGCGCCGCCATGGAACAGGGCCGGCTCGATGCCGATGCCAACGTGGCGCGCTCGCTGTACAAGAAGGCCACCGGCTACACCCACCAGGCGGTCAAGGTCTTCCAGTACCAGGGCGCGCCGGTGGTGGTGCCCTATACCGAGATCGTGGCCCCGGATACCGAGGCCGCGAAGTTCTGGCTCAAGAACCGCCAGCCCGAGCTCTGGAAGGACAAGGTCGAGGTCGAGGAGAAGCCCGAGGCCGCCATCGTCGACAAGGAGGCGATGGCGCGGGTCTATCGCGACGCCCTGGAGCATGCCGCCGAGGTCGAGCGCGACATGCAGGGGCGTGCCGAGCGCCTGGGGCTGATCATCGATCACGACAGCCTCGGCACCCCTGGAGGCGACGCAGGGGGCGGCGATGCCTAAGAAGAAGACCCTGCTGCACGAGGACCCGCGCTGGCTGCCGTTCTGCGAGGTCTATGCCGGCGACCTGGTGCGCTTCCAGGTCGAGGTGCTGGAGATGCGGCCCACGCCCCAGCAAATCCAGCTGTTCCGAAGCGTGGCGCCTTCCCGTTCCATGGTGTCGGTGGCGTCGGGTCACGGCACGGGCAAGACGACCAGCATCGCGGCCATCGTGCTGTGGCATCTGCTCTGCTACCCGCAGTCCATTACGCTGCTGACCGCCAACGACATGGCGCAGCTCAAGGCGACGTTGTGGAAGGAGATCGGCCTGGCCGTCGAGCGCATCCGCCGCGGGCCGTTCGGCTGGCTGGCCGAGCATATCGAGATCCTGTCCAACGGCGTGATGCGCATCCTCGGCTTCAAGGACACCTGGTTCGTGGAGTCGAAGACCGCCAACGAGAAGACCGCCAACAAGATGGCCGGTCGCCATGGCGAATGGCTGATGATCATCGGCGACGAGGCGGCAACGCTACCCGATGCCGTGCTGACCACGCTGCGTGGCGCGCTGACCGAGGAGCACAACCGCATGCTGCTCACCAGCCAGCCCACGCGCAATGCCGGTTTCTTCTTCCGCACCCATCACGACCTGAGCAAGCTCAACGGCGGCGACTGGACGCCGCTGGTGTTCTCATCCATCGAGTCGCCGCTGGTCAACGACGCCGCCCTGCTCGAGCTGTGGGAGAGCTACGACGACGACGAGCGCCGCGTGCGCCTGCTGGGCCAGTTCCCGCAGGAGTCGGGCAAGCACATGATGAACCTGCCCGTGGCCGAGTCCATGTACCGGCGCGGGCGCATCATCGGCGATGACGAGCCCTATGGCTGGATCATCCTCGCCGACATCGCCAGCGGTGAGGGGCTGCGCGACAAGTCGACCATCGTCGCCGCTCGAGTGATCGGCTACGGCGAGCGCGGGCCCGACGCGCGCCGCGTGGAGATCGTGGCCGTACCGGTGATGACCAACAACGTGCGCAGCAACCGCTTCGCCGGCGCCATCGCCGAGGAGGGCGACCCGCACGACGGCGTGACCTATGTCGTGGACTCCGGCGGCCTGGGCATCAACGTCTGCCAGGACCTCGAGGACATGGGCAAGCCCGTGCACCGCATCAACTGGGGCAACCCGTGCTTCCAGAACAAGAACAAGGAGCGCTACCTCAACCTTCGCGCGCAGGCCATGCACCAGGCCGCCCGGGCTGCCAAGGAAGGCAGGCTGTCGGTACTGACCGGCGAGCACCGCAATACCATGCTGTCGCAGTCGAGCCGGATACCGAAGACCTTCACCGACAAGGGGCGCATCCGGGTGCCACCCAAGCACAGCAAGGAGTGGGAGGGCATGGCGTCGCCCGACCTCTGGGACGCGGTCTGCTTCGCCTTCATCGAGGGGCTGATCTACACCGCCAGCCAGGAAGGGCCGGGCGAGGATCGAACGCTGGGCGAGTCGCTGGAGAGTGAGGTCGAAGCGCTCTTTGGTGACGTGGTGTAGAATGGCGGACTCATCGCCACGTTACGGAGCAAGGGAATGATCCGAGTCCGCCGAGCCGTCGCTGCCACTCTGGGCGCTGCCGCCCTGATCGCCGGTGCCGCCCACGCCGAGCCGCTGGTCACCAAGGACCAGGTGCGCGAGATCACGGTGATGATGCACAACGCCTATCGTTACGGCGGGGCCGCCGAGATGTATGAGGCCGAGACCGAGTGCTGGCAGGACCTGGCGGCCGCCACCGGTGACGCCGAGGTGGTCGCCGCGGCATGCGGCATCGCCAACGTGGCGGCGGCCACGATCGAGGCCGGCTATGCGCGCGAGCAGGGACGCTTGCCGGCCATGGAGTACCGGGCGGACGCCGCCATTACCCGTATCGAGGAGCGCATGGCCGACAACCAGTTCAGCCAGGCGTCCATCGAGCGCATGAAGACCGAAACCCTGAACCCGCATCTGGGCAGCGTGCTGGCCGCACTGTCCCTGGCGGGTATGTGAGGAGGCAATCATGGCCCCGGATAGCGTGACGATCATCGGTCAGGCGGTCGCCGCCGATGCTAGGAAGCGACAGCCAAGCGACCTCGAGCGAACCCTGGCGACCAGAATGCTTGCCGGCATCGAGATCGAGGCCGGCCAGCTGCTGACGACTGGGTGCGACCCATCCGAGGAGGTCGAGCCCTTGACTTACGAGCGCATCGCCGAGATGGCTGGCCGTGTCGGTCGCGTAGCGGCGGAAGACGAGATTCGGGAGCGATTCAGCATCTTGGCTGACATACCGCCGACGCCTCCCATGCGCCGAGACGAGCTTCTGAAGGCGATGATGATGTCCTGCTGATGGTCTGCGACTTCCTGGCGCCTGCTGTCGCCGGAAAACCCCGCGCCATCCTCTGATCTGCCTCCCGCATCATGCCCCCATGGGAAACGACCGTGAGGGGCATGACCATGCAGCAACCTCCGCTGATCAAGTACAACCTGAAGGAGCGCGGCCGCCAGCATCGCGGCGTCGAGCGCCACTTCGACATTCCGGCCATCGTGGCCAGCATCAACAGCCCGGCCACGCAGGAGCGCGTGAAGACCCGGGGCATGCTGGGCTACTTCGGCCACTGGCCGCGGGTGCGCTTCGGCATGGAGCCGCCCGAAGGCGGGATCGCCGACGGTCAGGCGCAAGCCGTCGAGCCGGCGGTGGTGACCACGCACCTGAAGGCCTATGACGACGGCACCGTCGAGCACCAGACCGAGTTCCTGGACACTGCCACCGGGCAGATGGCGTCGCGCATGTACGCCAACCGGGTGGGTGGCTTCTCGACCGCCATCGACCCGCGCAAGCCCGAGCTCTACGGCTTCGACTGGGTCAATGACCCCAACTACTCGACCAACCGTGGCTACGACCTGGTGCTGGACAGCGTGACCAGCGGCGAGATGACCTTCGACGACGTGGTTTCCGCCGAGCACGCCGAACAGATGGCGGCCATGAACCGGCTGTTCGAGATGATGGAGGCCAATCTGCGCCTGGCCATGGACTCCGCAGCCCGCTTCGAGCAGGAGAACGGCGACCTGCTGGACCTGCTGAGCAAGCAGGACGAGGCCAGCAAGCAGGCCGGGGCGGAGCTCGTCACCGACAGCGCCGCAGCAGCCGATGCAGCCCGGCAGGTCGACCGCGACCGCCGCTACTTCCTGGACAGCGCGCTACCCAGCTTCCAGAACCCGGAAGCCAAGGAGGAGAACGACCGCGACTATCTGCGCCTGAAGCGCCGGATGTTCCACCATGTTTGATCCCGTCAAGGAGGGGCTGGGCGAGTTCCTGCAGGACTTCTATGACCAGGTGGTGCCGACCACCAAGTCCCTGCAGGAGTTCGTCGAGCGCGGCTTTCCGTACTGCGCGGCCTGGGCGCCGGCGCGCATGGTCGACAAGGCTGAGGAGATGCTGGCCTCCTACCAGCGCAACGACACCCACCAGGGGCCGACGCGACCACCGAGCCTGCCGGTGATCCTGGTCGCCGTGTCCAAGGACTGGACGCCGACCGAGCGCAGCTTCACCACGCAGATCGCCGACCCGGTGGACATCACCTTCCCCGAGGACCCCAAACAGCGCTACTTCCGCGTGCGCACCGTGGCCGGCGAGGTGAGGGCCCAGCTGGCATTCTTCGCCAGTGACGAGCCCACGGCCAAGAGCCTGGCCGCACAGTTCCTGCTCTACCTGGACTCGGCCAGCCGCCGCCGCTTCCTGGCGCGCTACCCGTTCGCCGGCCTCGAGCACGAGTACCCGGCACAGGTGGAGGCGCCGGACAATCCGGCGATGAACGTCGAGACCGGCAACAAGAACCTCACCGTGCTGGCCGTCGACCTGGTGCTCAAGGTCACGGTGCCACTGTTCATGGCGCCCAAGGCCGGCGAGCCCAACGATGGCAAGGGCGTGCCCGGTACCGACGACCCGGCTGGCTATCCGCTGGTGTCCGAGGTCGATCCCGAGGAGAAGGAGGTCAGCTCGTGATCAAGCTGCAAGCCAATATCAGCGGCTTCGCCGGCCGCCCGGCGACGGTGTTGGGCGCCTTCGATGAAGCCACCGGCATCCTGGTGATAGCCGCCGTGGCCGATGTCATGCCGCGGCGAGACGACTGCGTCCTGGTCGAGACCGATCCCCGCGCCGATCGGGACTCGCTGTTCGAGTACGGCGATCTCAAGGAGGCCATCACGGCCTACTACGACCTGAAGGGCAGCGTGGCCGACGATGGCCGCAGCGCCTGTCTGCGCTTCATGGAGAAGGCCATGCGTGCGGACCCGGCGGGCGGCATCGAGATGGACGGCGTCGATGTCACGGGGCCGATCTACCGCATCTCGCCTGATGCCGGCAATGCTCAGGTCGGCGCCCTGGCGCTGTGCCGCTATGCGAAGCGTTACGGCGCGGTGGCCGACACCCTGAGCATGGCGGACGACCTTGCCCGCCTGATGGGTGGCCAGGCGGTGACCATATGAGCGTCGACCACCACAGCCAGGCCGCCCGGGTCTTCTACCGCCTGGTGCGGGACTACTCGCAGTCGGCAAGGCCTTGGGATCAGGCCATCTATCACGACGTCACGCCCGACGAGCGCTGGGACATCACGCTGGTGGCGCGCCGCGTGTACGGCGATGCCGGCGAATTCCTGGCCGTCATGGCTGCCGCCGGCATGGACACCGTCGACCAGCCGCTGCCCCAGAAGCGCCTCGTGCTGCCCACGCCTGACCGGCTTCGCGCCTTCAAACGCCGGGCTGGTTTCGAGTCACGCGCCGACTACCGCGAGAAGGGGCGCCCGACATGGAGGACTGACTGATGGCAGGCGATCCGCGAGCCATATCCCGCCTGAGCGGGAGTGCGGCCGAGGCGCGTAGCCGGGCCCGCGAAGACAGCATGGAGCGCCAGGCGGCGCCCAACATCCTCAACCCCAACGAGGTCAGCGGCGACTACGACGCCAGCCGCATGCTGATGACCACCTTGGGCGGCGAGGTGCGGCCGATCACCGCCGACGACCTGGCCCAGTTCCGCCACAACGCCCGGGTGGCTGGCCGTCGCTTCAAGGGTGGCATCACGGCGCGCCAGGTCATCGACATGTCGCTGTCCGTCGACCGGGATCGCGCCCGCCGCCAGATCAATATGGCGGTACCGTCGGCAGCCCGTGGCGTTCGCGGCAGCAATCGCCAGGTGGAATCCCTCGAGGTTCGCTTCATCACCAACGCCGGGCCGGACAGCGACGTCCACCGGCACCACGTCACCGTGGAGTTCACCGGCTATCAGACGGCCATCGCCTCCGGCGCCGAGAGCGTGAAGCGAGCCGCGGCCCGAGTCCGCAAGGAAGGGGTGCGCTTCGACTGCGACTGTGGCCGCCATCGCTACTGGTTTCGCTACATCGCCACCCTTGGGCGCTACAACGCTGGCCGCCCCGAGACCGGCTTCCCCAAGATCCGAAACCCCAAGCTCAACGGCGTGGCCTGCAAGCACGTGTTGCGCGTCATGTCCGAGATCGAGGGCGGCAGCGCCGTCCAGTCGTTTCTGGCCAGGGCCATCGAGAAGGGGCGGCAGTCCGAGGACGGCAGCGGTCACATCCGGCAGCGCAAGAAAGAGGCCGAGCGATTGGCCGAGAAGCAGGCGAAGCGCCCCAAGGGCGGCCCCGCCGGTACCGGCGACCGGGACTTCGATCGTTCCCGGCGCGCGCTACGCAAGCAAAGTCGGGCCACGACCACCAAGCCCAAGAAGGTCGCCAACGGCAGTAAGCGCATGCAGGCCCTGGGCGGCAGCGACAAGGCGCGCGACGCCCTGGTCGCCACCGCTCGTGAGCTAGGCCTGACGCCCGAACAGGCGGTCGCCATTCTTCAAGGAGGGAAAGGATAATGCTCAGCAACGTGCCGTCCGGCATCAATGCCATGGCCCGCAACGTGATCATCAACCACCCCAACGCCTACAACTGCGAGGTCTACCGGCGCCGCGTGGGCCGCACCAGCGCCGACGAGGCCGGCGGCTCGCCGACCATGGGCGGGATGATGGTGCTCAGCTCAGAAGACGAAGACGACATCCGCTGGGAGCTGGTGGGTCTGGGCTTCGCGCTGCCGGGCGAGCAGTTCCAGGCTTCGTCGATGATGGATCGGCGGGACGCCAACAACGGCTATGCCGACGAGCTGCGCTTTTTGATCGAGCCCGAGGAGATGATCGGCGACCCTGGCGGCTTCGAGGTGTTGAAGCGCGATGTCATCTACGTGCTGCTGGGCGAGGGCGAGAACGCCCCCAAGGTGGCTTACGAGATCGTCGACGTCGAGGCGGCGGTCAACGTGCCGCCCTTCGTGACGCGCTATGTCGTCAATCGCCGCGACGACCTCGACATTGCCGATCCGGCGGAAGCCGAAGACGACACCATCGCCTGACATCAAGGCGCTTGCGTCGATCCCTTGCCGGCCGTGAGCCGGCTTTTTTGCGCCCATACCCGGAAAAACGCCCGAAACCGGCGCGCGGCACGCCCTCAGACTCGACTCATCCGGCCACCCCGGTCGGCCTTGCAACTACCCGTTGTCGAGCAAAGGAGAGAGGCATGCCTCACCAGTACCAAAGCCGCGAGACCGCCGAGGTCGCCGAGTTCATCGATGGCCTGAAGCAGGAGTCGGTCAAGGGCGGCGTCTTCGATTCGGCGGCTGCCGACGATTTCCTGTCCAATGCCATCAACCAGGCCGCCGGCGTGAAAGTGCCGGAGTCGCTCCAGGTCGCCCTGGACGAGGCCGACGAGAAGACCGCCAGCATGATGACGCGGGCCATTCTCGACGGCGTGTCTGCCTATGAGCAGGCACACGGCGCGTCGTGCCCGGCGGACATTCTGCAGCAGGCCATGCACCTGGCCTACGCCACCACCAATGACGCCCGCCGGCAGATGGGCATGCAGCTGGACTCCGCGACCAGCGGCGCCCACGACGTGCACTCCCTTCAGCCCAACCGGGCCGTGGTCGCCATCTTGGCCACGCTGACCGAAGCCATCCCGTTCGCTCACTACCTGCCGGCGGATATCAAGTCCAACGAGGCCAAGCTGGCCATCATGACCCACCAGGCCGGGAAGGATTACGGCAGCTATGGGGCGGGCGACCTCATGGACGGCGGCAACAGCGGCGACGCCTACATCACGTCCGGCCGCGAGCACATGTGCACCATCGAGATGGATGCTGGTAGCCCGACCGGCAACATCACCGGCAAGATCACCGCCGTGCAAGCCACGCCGGAGACCTGCGACCCGGCGGCGGCTACCGTCAAGCTGATGCGCGGCCGCTCTCTGGTCTACCTCGACGGCATGATCGTCGGCAAGGAGGTCAGCGCCTCCGGTACCGGCACCTCCGCGATCAGCGGCCAGGTCGTCGTCGGCGGCACGACCCACCAGATCGGCGGCACCATCAACCCCGACAACGGCGACATCGCGCTGACCGCCAACCCGGCGCTGCCCGAGTCCGCCAACGTGCTGGTCGAGGCCTTCATCGACTACGAGCGGGCCCCGGAGCTGACCCCGGAGATCATCACCGCGGTCGAGACCTTCCCGCTGTTCGCCAAGCCGTGGCGCGTGACCACCACCCAGACCATCGACAGCCGCACCCAGATGGCCAACGAGCTGGGCCTGGACCCGTACAGCGAGGGCGTGCTCGGCATCCAGTCGCAGTTCGCCAACGAGCGCCACTACGAGGTGCTGCGCAAGGCTCGTCGCCTGGCGTCCCGTAACCAGGAAGAATTCGACTTCGCCTGGGCCACACAGGGCGACTACAAGTCACGCTCCGACGTGTGGCGCGACTTCAACGCCGTCGTGGGCACCGTCAGCCAGCGCATGGCGCTGACCACCATGAACCACGGCGTCACCCACCTGTACGTGGGCGAGCAGGTCGGCGCGCAGATGCAGGGCCTGCCGTCCGACATCTGGGAGCCGTCCGGCGTGGTCGAGCGCCCCGGCATCTTCCGTCTGGGCCGCCTGTTCGGTCGCTACGACGTCTACTACAGCCCGAAGGTGGTTCTCGAGACCGAGAACAGCGCCGAGGTGCTGTGCGTAGGCCGCGCCACCGACGTGACCCGCAACCCGTTCGTGCTCGGCGACGCCGTGCCGCCGACCGTGGTTCCGCTGGCCACCAATGCTGACCTGAAGTCCGGCGCCGGCTTCTACGCGCGCAACTTCACCAGCGTGAACCCGCACCAGCCCAGCTCCACCGGCTGCGCGCTGATCAACGTCACCAACCTGTTCTAAGGGAGTAGCACATGACTCGACTGGTGATTGGGCGCCCCGCGATCGGCAAGGCGGGCGCCAATGAGGCCGCCAAGCAGGCATTCAGCGGCGCCGAGTTTCCGCTGACCCTGACGGTCACCAACAAGATGACCGTCGTCCTCAGCCTGCCCGAGGCCGGCATCAAGCTGCGCCCGCTGGCCAGTGGCGTCGCCACTTTCCGCAACTTCGACCGCCTTCAGCGCGCGGTGTCGAGCATGGAGCAGATCGCCCGGCTCAACAACGCCAAGGCGCTCGTGGAGCTCCAGGCTGGCGAGGATGACGAGGCCGGCGAAGGGGCATTCGAGGTGGGCGACGAGCAGACAGCAGCGCCGGGCACGGAAGGGGCCGGCACCAATGAGCCGAAGGTAGCCGTGGTGCAGGACGACGACGAGGCGTTCGTGGTCGAGCTCCAGGGCGTTCGCTTCGAGCCCAGCCGTAACCAGGTGCGCGAAGACGGCACGCTGACTGCTGGCGGCCTCAAGGCCTTCGAGCAGGCCAAGGCGGCCGCCGAGGGCGAGAAATAAGGGGGTAGCAACCGATGAGCGTGTCATTCGTTCGACAGCTCGGGGCCGAATCGGGGGTTCAGCTGAACCCCCTGGTCGACAACTCCGAGATCCCGACCACGGGAAATGAAGACCAGATCTTCGCCATCGCCATGCGCGCCACCCGTGGGCGCATCGACCGTGCCTTCAAGGTCAATCGCGGCACCGTTCGCCAGCGACTGGGGCACGGCGAGGCGATGCGCGACAACGAGCTCAACGAGGCCTATGTCCACGTCCGCGAGGCGCTGGACAACGGTGCCTATGAGGCCGTGGTGAGCCGCCTGCACTCCGAGACCGCCAAGCTGAGCTGGATCGTGGTCAAGGAGGAGGTCACCGGCGACCCCGCTGAGCCTACCGGCGCCTTCACCTTCGAGGTGTCCGAAACCGAGCCCTCGACCGACTTCCTGTTCGCGGTCAAGCACCTGGAGTGCTTCAACGACGGCGTCATGGTCGAGTTCCGCGCCGACGAGAAGCGTGAGGGCGGGGTCAACGTCGCCAACGACGTGATCAGCCTGCGCCTGCTGGAGCCCAACGGCGAGAAGTTGATCGAGGTCACGGGGTCGCTCGACCGCAACGCCGTGGATGACAACGGCAACTCCTATTACCTGCCGACCGTCATCGAGGCTCGCACCGACCGCATGGAGGTCATCACCGGCGCGGCGACCACTGTCGCCACCGATTCCGATGCCTATGGCTATGACGCCATGTATCGCGAGAAGTGGGCGACCTCCGCGGTGATGAGCTACTTCGACGAGGGTGGCACCGCCTACACCGTCGACGACTACGTGCGCGCCCGTGAACAGCTGTACGGCACCCAGCAGGGCTATGCCTACATCGCCTCCGGGGGCAGCGAGGCCCCGGGGCTGATCGCCGAGCTGGCCAGCCTGTCCTTTGACACCAATCGCCAGCTGCGCGTCGACGTGCCCGGCAACCTGGACGTCGAGGGCGCCATCGCCTTCGTCGAGCAACTCAATCTGGGCAGCATGGCCGAGGCCCACCTGCTGCACGTCTTCTGGGCGCCGCTGAAGGCCATGGACCCGACCGGCATCAACGGCAAGCGGCACTTCGGTACCGCCACCCTCAACGTCGCGATGGCGTGCGGCCGCAACGCGCGCGTCAACGCCAAGGGGTTTGCGCCCAAGAACTACCCCATCGCGGGGCGCGAATGGCCGGTGAGCCGCCAGGGGATCGTCCAGACCTACACGCCGAACAACCAGGAGCTCAACGCCCTGGCGCGGGCGAAGATCAACCCGGTGATCTACGAGAACTACTCCGGGGGTGGCCGCTACGTGTTCCGCGACTCGCTGACCAGCGCTCTGGTGGACTCCAGCCTGAAGAAGCTGATCGCCGTCGCCGACATGTCGACGTCCATCGACGACGCCGTCACTCGTTTCGGCAAGGACATCCTTCAGCTGCCGATGACGGTGGCTATCAAGAAGATGCGCGACTTCCTGACCACGCACTTCGAGGCGGCTCAGGCGTCCGGCTGGCTGGTGCCGTCCGACG
Organism: Halomonas sp. OfavH-34-E; assembly: GCF_024124525.1. Classification (NCBI taxonomy): domain Bacteria; kingdom Pseudomonadati; phylum Pseudomonadota; class Gammaproteobacteria; order Oceanospirillales; family Halomonadaceae; genus Halomonas; species Halomonas sp. OfavH-34-E. The sequence goes on from NZ_JAMXRY010000041.1 coordinate 23,884, forward strand.
ATCCGTCCATGAACGGTGCGGCCTGGCGCTTCGAGGTGCAGCCCAACGAGCAGCGGCCGTATGAGCTCATGGATGTGCGCTACTGGCTGCGCTACGACGGCACCACCCGCCAGATCCACGTAACCCAGACGCTGAGCCGCTAAGGAGAGATCATGAGTGACCTGCAGAACATGCTTCGCGGCCTGATGTACCCCGCGAAGCCGGGCCCGAAGCCCGAGGCCGATCCGGCCGAGGGCTCCCGGCGCTTCCTGGTGCTGGACGATGCCGGCGAGCCGATGCTCGACAGCGCTGGCGAGCACGAGCAGATGACGCTGCGCATGGACGCCGTGTCCGTGATCCAGCAGTGGATCGAGGAAGACGACCTGGACGACGGCGAGAGCAGCGCCGACCGGCTGCTGGCCATGCTGGTGGGCATCGCCGATGACAATCAGGACGGCGAACTCGACGACGACGAGAGCGACATCGTCGACGTGGCTCGGGAGGCGGCGTGGGACTACCTGTCCGCCCTGGGCATCGAAGACGAAGACATCGGCCTGCTGCTCGACGACTGGGACGAGGAGGCCGCCGAGCGTATTCGTGACGCCGTGGCCGGCGCCCTGCCCGATGGCGAGGAGGAGGCCGACGCCGCGATCAACGACTTCGCCTTCGACGACGCCGACCAGGAGCCGATGCTCGACGCCGCTTATCGCAAGCGAACCGTGGTCCGGAACGGCAAGAAGAAGCGCGTCAACAAGCGTGTCTCCGGCAACGTGCGGCTGTCGGGAAAGCAGAAACTGGCCATCCGCAAGGCCCGCAAGAAGGCGCACAGCCCGCGGGCCAAGGCGCGCCGCCTGAAGTCCATGAAGGTGCGTCGCCGCATGGGCAAGTGACCCGCATGGGGAGTGGGGTGTTTGGCGGCCAGTGGCCGCCTTTTTTCTAATGGGAGCCGGGCATGGTGTTGCCATTCAACGGGCTGGGGCCGCTGTGGGACGGCATCAACCCCAACCTGATCGCCTCGATCTACGAGGTGGACCACAAGGGCGAGGCGCTGGACGACAGCGCGCTGGTGCGCTGCCTGTTCGTCGATGACGCCAATCTGGAGGCGACCTTCAACTGGCAGTCGCCGTTCGATGGTGCCGGCGCCGAGGCCAGGGCGCCGACACTGGCCGCCATGTTGCAGAGCGGCGCCATTCAGCCCATCGCCGAGAGGCTGGGCGATGGCGCCGGCAATGCCACCAAGGAGGTCAGCGAGACCGCGCGGGGGCGCACGGGCATCACCAAGCTGAACTCCACTCAGGTGTTCAGCGGCATGCCGCCCGTCCGACTGCAAGCCACCATCATGCTGCGCGCCTGGCGGGATCCCGCCGCCGAAGTCGAGGAGCCGCTCGACCAGCTGATGCGCTGGGCCCTGCCGCAGTACCTGGCCCCCGAGGGGACGCTGTTGACCGCGGCGTTGGACTGGTACCAGCAGGGCGAACACGACGTGAACGGTTTCGTTGAGGCGGCGATGCCATCGGCGGCGCCCACCCTGCTGGCCATCCGCTACAAGACGCGGACCTATGCCCCGATGGTGGTCGAGAGCGTAGGCGTCCCCCTGAACTCTCCCTCCGACCGTTTCGGGCGCTTCGTGCAGCTTCAGCTGCCGGTGACATTCGCCACCCTGACTGCCATCGACCGCAATGACTGGGATGCCATGAAAGGAGTGCAGTGATGATCCATTTTCCCGTGTTGCGCACGCGGCGCCTGACCGTGCGCATGAAGGAGCTGGCGATGATCGACGCCATCGCTCTGGCGGCTATTCCGCCGCACCTCAACGAGGAGGCCGCCACGGCCTTCCTTCGCGCCGCCGTTGATGAGGCCCAAGGGGTGGCGAACCCCGAGGACTGGACGGTGCAGGAGCGCACCATGGCCATCTGCCACTACATGGCGTCGACGCTGGACGATGGCCCCGACTTCAGCCTGGCCGGCGGACAAGCCAACTTCTCCGACTATCTGATGGGCGAGCAGGATTATCCCGGCGATCGCGTCGAGGTCGGCCGCATCGAAGGCGACAGTTGGGAGGCGCGACACCTGACCGGCGCCCTGGCCGGTGCCATCGAGCGACTGCAAGGCGAGCTGCCAGGCATCGACGGCGCCGCGCATTGGCGTGTCGGGCGCATGGCGGCCCAGCTGATCCCCAATGGCCAGGCGGTGCCCGCCGAGGGCGATGTGGATGCCGCCCTGCTGGAGCGCATGCGGGTCATCGCCCAGTACCCGGAGAGCGTCTTCGTGCAGCTGTTGGGGGCGTTCGAGACCGCCTGCCGCCAGTTGGATCACCTGTTCCTGATGGATGCGGACGAGCACGGCCTCATGGCCCTGCCTCGGGAGGATAGCGCGGCTGCAAAGCCGCCGGCGCGATTTCCAGCTGGCACCTGCATCACCGAGCTCGCGCGATACCTGGGCGGAAAACCAGCGCCTGCTGGCCCATAGCCTGACCCTATATTCGTCGACATCGCTACCCGACGCGCTGCGCATGACTCACAGCGAGGCCGAGGCCTTCTTCGAGGGCAAGGCGTATGCCGAGTGGCGCAAGGGCAAGGAGCAGGAACTGAAGCTACAGGCAGCGGTGAACGACCGACTCAACGGCGTCATTCGAGCCTGTGGGGCAATCGTGAAAACGGTGGCATCGCTGGGGCGTCGGTAGGGCGCCGTGAGGTGCCAGGCCATGCGCGACAGGAGGGCGATGTGGCAGAACCAACTACCAGCGCAGCGGCGGCAACGGCGGCGACCGGCATCGGACTGGCGGCCATGCTGCCCTGGATCGATGCCAATGCCCTGATGGGTGCCGCGCTGGGGGCCGGACTCGTGGCCTACAGCAAAACCGACATGCGCACCTGGCAGAGAATCGGCGCCCTGCTGTTCTCCGCCCTGTGCGGCTACTTCATGACACCCGAGATTGTCGCCCAGACCCCGGTCACCCACGACGGTGCCGGCGGCTTCATTGGCGCCATCGTCGTCGTCCCGCTGTCGCTGAAACTCATCCAGCACGTCGAGAGGTTCGACCTGGCGACGTGGCTCGACCGCCGGAAAGGCAAGTGAGGCACGGCAATGGCTGAGACAGGGGTTATTCAGAACATCGTGCCGGTCGTGGCGGCATTCAGTTACTTCCTCGCCGCCTTGCGACTGGCCTCATTCCGCCGCGAGGGGCGGCGTTACAAGCGGCATGTGTCGCTGCTGGCCAGCGCCCTGGTCGGCACCTTGCTGTGCGCCGGGCTCGAAATCGTGTTCTTCGAGCCCGACGTCAGCGTCTTCCAGGGCGCCTTGGCCCTGCTGTTCTTCGTCCTGACGCTTCGCGCGCGGGGCAATGTCGCCACCCTGATGAGGATGACCCATGACGGCACCACTCCGACGCGGTAGTCGCGGCGAGGCTGTGCGCCAACTGCAACGCGCTCTCGGCTTCACGGCCGACGAAACCGACGGCATCTATGGGCGTGACACGGCGCGCGCCGTGCGCCGCTTCCAGGCTTCTCGTGGGCTGGTCACCGACGGGATTGCCGGACAGAAGACCATGGAGGCGCTGTTTGACCAGGATGTGACGCGGCGGCTCGGGCAGGCGGACATTGAGCGCGTCGCCGCACGGCTGGGCGTCGAGACGGCTGCCGTCATGGCGGTCAACGAGGTCGAGTCCCGGGGCAGCGGCTTCCTGGACGACGGACGCCCGGTGATTCTGTTCGAGCGCCACGTCATGCGCCGCAATCTGCGCGACATCGGGCGCGATGCCGACCTGCTGGCAGAGCACCTGCCCGGCATCGTCAACAGCACGCCCGGCGGCTACGACGGTGGCAGCGCCGAACACGATCGTCTGCACCTGGCGCGTCAGATCGACGAGGCCTGCGCCATCTGTGCGGCGTCCTGGGGGCTGTTCCAGATCATGGGGCATCACTACGCCGCGCTCGGCTTCGATACCCCGCAAGCCATGGAGGCGGCCGCCAACGAGAGTGAGGGCGCCCAGCTGGAGATGTTCGCCGCCTTCGTCGAGGCCGACCCTCGCCTGCATCGTGCGCTTCGCGACCATGACTGGGAGGCGTTCGCCAGAATCTACAACGGCCCGGCGTATGCGAAGCACGACTATCACGGCCGCATGGCGGCGGCCTTCAAGGACCATGATGAAGCGTTGAAGGAGGCGGCATGACGATAGCAGCGGTAGCGATAGGCGTTGCCATGGCCATCCTGGGCCACCTGATCCACCTGCTGAAGAAGGTGGTCGAGGCCAGGGCGTCGGGGCAGCGAATCGGGCTCATCGAGTTCGTCAAAGCGCGGCCGTACCGCACCGCCCTGGGGATGGCCGGTAGCGCCGCCGCCATGGGCTATTTGCTCGACTCGGGGGATGTGACGGCAATGACCGCGCTGGGCGTCGGCTACATGGCGGACAGCGGCCTGGCCATGCTGGGCAAGCGAGGGGGCAGGGCATGATGAGTCGACTGTGGCAATTGCTGGCCGGCGCCCTGGGGCTGGCGGTCGCCGTGCTGGGATTCCTGTTCCAGAACGCCCAGCGGCAGCGCGACAACGCCCGTCAGCGTGCCGATCGCCAGCAGCGGCGAGCGGAGACCGCCGAGCAACGACTGAGTCAGCGCGCGGCCGCCGATGCGGCCAGCGCCAAGGCCAAAGACGAGGGAGACCGCCATGTTGAGCAGGTTCGCGACGAGGCTCGCGATGGTCGCCGTGACCATTTTGCCGATGGCTGGATGCGAGACGACGCCTGACACCATCTTCGTGCAGGAGCCGCTTCCGGTACCGGATCGCCCGGCGCTGCCCAAGGTGCCGGCCGATGACATGCGTTGCCTGCCGGACGACGCCTACGAGGCGCTGGCCACGCGCGACGCCGAACTGCAAGGGCATGTGGGGCGCCTCGAGGCCATCTTGCGCACCACTCATCGCCAGGAAAAACGCGCCCCCTAGCCCCGCGGGGCGGCGATAGGCTGACACTTCCAGGCCATGCACGCCATGGCCACCTCAAACCTGTCCAACCACGGGGCCATGCCATGACCGTCTCCAATGCCTCTTACCTGAAGGGCTTCTACGACCAGACCAAGGCCATGGGTCAGAAGGTCGTGAACTCCGACTTCACCTTCGAGATCGAGGGCTTCGAGCAGAACTATCTGCTGGCTCGCCAGTGCCCGTGGCCGGATGTGGCCGTGCAGGGCGAGATCGAGGTGCCGTCGCCGCTGGGCACCGCTCTGTTCGAGCCGCAGCAGATCCGCACCAACCACCAGGGCCAGGTCACCTTCATGGAGACGGTGGCCGGCACCATCGACCAGATGCTGGTCGACATCATCACCAACGGCGGCACCTTCAACGCCAAGATCTACGAGGGCACGCCCGAGCGCTACCTGCGCTACAAGCGCATCACCGACGCCTTCATCCAGATCGACGACCCGGATCGCGACTGGGAGAACCGCAGCCAGGTACTGACCTTCAGCGGCACCATGTTCTTCCACTACTTCGGCGAGATCGTGGAAGGCAATAGCTCGGATTATCGCTGATGGCTGCCCTGACATCGCTGGTGACGCGCTTTGTCGAGAAGGAGCGGGGCGCGGCCAACATTCTGCCTTTGGAATCCGTCACGGCTCAGGCCGTGGCGGCCGTCTCGTACTATGCCGGGTTCGCGGCGCTGACCAATCTCGAGGAGGGGGCGGCCATCGACGAGAGCGTCGACATCACGGTGTCGGAGTGGGCGGAGATTCGCCCGCTGTTCGTGCTCTATGTCGAGCGCGAGACCGCGTTGCAGATGGAGGCGACCGGCATCCTGAGTGCGGGCGGCGGCTATGGGCGCTCGAGCTCCGAGGTCGGTGGCGAGATCGCCCAGCTTGAGGCCGACATGCCGCGCCGCGTCTTCTTCCATCCCGTGGTGACGGTGTGACGTCATGGAGCTCTACTTCGGCGAGAACGGCGACCAGCGCATCCGCGGCGACTTCATTCGCCGGGCGGTGCTGCGCTCCGACCTGGTGCCGATACCGCTGACCCTCGAGGCCGAGATCCGCGTCGGCACCGAGACCGCTGCCGAGTTCGATGTCGGGCGTTCGATCACCACCTATGACGGCGACGAGCTGGAGATCATCAAGTCCGAGCACGTCCAGCAGGCGCGCATGCAGGGCGACGACCTGTCCGGCTACGTGAGACTGATCGCCACCCTGAAGCCGGTAACGCCGGTGGCGTTCATCAAGCCCCGGGCGGTCATCAAGCACGGCGCATCGCTGACTGAGGTCTACCGCGCGTGCGGGGCGACACTACGCGGGATCGAGGGCGACTTCCCGGTACCGCGCTTCGTCTGCCTGGCCGGCGAGGCCCACACCTATCATATCGCCCGCGCACTTCAGGAGGCGGGCGGCGTCGTCCGGTGGCGCAACGGCCGGCTGGCGTTCATTCCACTGGGCAGCCTGTTCAACCAGGAGCCCGTCGACACCATCGTCGACGCTGCCTCCGATGATGTGGAGTCCGGCTTCCTCGAGCGCCACGACATCCCCTGGTTCTACAGCCTCGATGCCAATGGCGAGTTCGTCTACGGCAACCGCGGCAAGCCTCGGGCGGCTCGCTTCCAGCCGGGCGCCAACGCGATGACGCTTCGCAACATGACGGGATGCCTGGTGCTGGCGAAGACCACTCGCCTGAAGTACACGCAGAAGGTCGCGGCCGGCGACCTGATCGAGGTCGTGGGCGGTGAGCCCCTGGTGGCGATGACGGTCGCCAACCTGTTCATTCCCGGCGCGGATGGCGAGGAGCCCGAGCAGTTCACCCGGGTGTGGCTGGGGAGGTGGGAGCGATGAGTAATACCGGCAGCGGCCTGCTGTCCGGCAAGTGGCCGGCCGTGGTGACGTCTTACGACGCCGAGAGCCGGACGTGCGAGGTCAGCATCCCGGGCGTCACCGACGGTGCCGAAGGCGGACTGATCGCCGAGATCGAGTACCCCATCGGCGACAAGTCTCGCCACGAGACGATGACCGAGATCGAGATACTGCCAGGCGACAAGGCGTGGGTGGAGTTCATCCAGGGCGATCCGCGCTACCCGCTGATCACCGGCTGGCGGAATCCGACGACCGGCAACTCCGTCGGCTGGCGGCGCTGGCATCACGCCAACATGCAGTTGTTGACCGACGCCGAGATGCGGCTTCAGTCCGGCGGCCTGGTGCACGTCAGTGCCAAGGACAGCATCACCCTGCAGGTGGGCAACTCGACCATCACTCTGACGCCAGGCGACATCACCCAGCTGGCGAGCATGATCAACCTGAATTGACGAGGAGGCCGCATGGCTGCCGATCTACTGTTCTCATTCGATGAGCTGAACCGCAAGGACAAGGCGGTCAAGCAGCTCGAGAAACACTTCACCCGGGCCGGGGCTGCGCCGGTGAGCGTCGAGGTCGAGCCGCGCATCAAGCGCACCAGCGGGGTCAGCTACCGCGAGGTCAGCCTGACGTTCGCCGACAGCCAGGTGGTCAAGCTGCGCATCAAGAAGCCGGGCGACATCTTCCAGGTGCTGCTCAACAAGAAGGTGATGCCGCTGCGCCACCAGGATGATCACCCGAAGGCCATCGGCGAGATCGTGAAGGCCATGGATAGCGGGCGGTCAGCCTTCCAGAAGCGTCTCGCCAAGGCCAAGGTGCAGCTTCCCAAGCGCATGAAGACCTCGGCGCCGCGCATGGAGAAGCGCCTCGAGGAGAAGCGTGACGCCCTCAAGGAGGCCGTGGAAGACGCCCGCCAGCAGCTCGCCGAGCTCAAGCCTGACGCCGCCTGATTGCCATGGCCAATACCGAAACATGGACGCCGGCGCCCGACGTGCTGTTCAGCCTGCCGGAGACCAGCGGCCCGGTGTCGACCACCATCAGTGTGGCCGTGGAGGGCGTCGACCCCGCGACCGGGCTGCCGGAACCGGTGGCGGTGATCGGCTACCGGGGGAGCATCACGCCGGAACAGGGCGTGTTGGCGGTAGCGGGCGGCCCCGGCGGGCTGACGGTAAGCGCTACCAGCCTGGCCGGCCTGTTCCCCATCGACTTCATCGACGTCCTGCAGGATGGCCAGGTGGTCCGCGTGCCCGACTGGGGCTCGCTGCCCGCCAGTGCCGAGGAGGTGATCGAGTTCCGGCCGAGCCGCGACACCACGCGCGCCTACCGACTCGACGTGATCGCCGACCTCGAGGATGGCGGCGAGGCCTACACGTCGTACCTGATCGAGATTCACCAGGACTGGACCGCCGGCCGCGACCGGCTGAAGGAGGAGATCGATGCCCGCCGTGACACGACAGGGTGATGGTTGCACCGGCCATGGCGCCTTCCCGCCGCGCAACAGCACGAGCGGGAGCGGCAACGTCATGGTCAATGGCATTCCGGCGCACCGCCAGGGCGACGGCTGGGCCACGCACTGCAACGACGTGCCGGTCTGCCATGGTGGCGCGCTGGCATCCGGGTCCGGCACCGTCAACGTCAACGGCAAGCCCTTGGGGCGAATCGGCGATCCCGTGGACTGTGGCTCTGCCGTGGCCGCAGGCTCGCCAGACGTATTTGCCGGCGGCTAAGCCCGCCACAGAGCCCCGCGCGGCCAGGAAAAGCCGACCGGGCTCGCCCCTTTCTCTCCCATAGCATGGCCCCATGACGCGCCCGTGTGGCGCCATCCCGCAACCAAGGGGCCATGCCATGACTGGAACTTCACCGCCCGTTCTCTGGAACGACAGTAGCGCCATGCCGGTGGGCATGTCGCTGGGTCAACTGCTGTACCGCATTCGCCGGCCTCGCCCTGACGAAGACGACGGCCTGATCTTCGATAGCGTGACCCTCGACGACGTGCTCGAGGAGGCCGAGGCCATCTTCGAACTCGACGCCCTGGTGGCCACCAGCTCCTCCCTGGGGCGCAAGGTGAGCAGCCTGGAGCGCGTGATGAATACCGGCGGCGGCGAGCTCAGCGTCGTGTCCTCGCAGGTCTCCAGCCCGTTCAAGCGCCAGGGCGTGGTCAATGTCGCGGCCGTATTCGAGCTCAGCGACGGCCAGACCGTCACCATCATGTTCCACAACCCCGACGCCGGTACCGCCAAGTCGCTGAAGCCGGACGACGAGCTCATCAGCTGGAAGTGGCTGCTCAACAAGAAGGACATCACCATCGTCGTCGCACCCGAGAGCGGGAGCGACTTGCCGATTCGCCAGGTGGCGCGGCGAATCATGAAGCTTGCCGAGAAGAACTCGCAGGCCTTCGCGCGCATGAACAAGAAGCGCGCCGAGCGCCTGGAATACATCGAGAACCTGAAGGGCGAGATTGGCGAGCTGGAGACCGAGCTCGACGGCCTGACCCGGCAGATCGAGATTGCGCAGATCGAAGCCGAGGATAAAGCGCTGAACACCCCCAAGCCGCTGACCCGGCAGGAAGGCCTCGACATGCTGGACGAGCTTCGCCCGTGGCTGTCTCGTCAGCAGTACCGCGCCATGGCCGACGTCATCCGCAAGGGCGAGGAATCGGAGGCCTACATCGACCGCGCTCAGGTGCTGGCCAGCATCATCGATGGCATGGCCAAGTCCTATGAGCAGGACGGCAAGGGGATGGAGGAGACCACCGCCTATCTGCACTACTTCCGTGGCGGCGGCGACTGGTACATCACCGAGAAGGACGCCAAGGGCGACGGCACCGAGCAGGCCTTCGGCTGGGCCGATCCCGGGATGGGTCATGGCGAACTCGGCTATATCGGCGTCGACGAGCTGACAGGCGCTGGCGTCGAGCTGGACCTGTACTTCGAGCCCAAGCCGCTGAGCCAGGCAGTGGAGACGAAGCAGGGCGATGAGGAGGGCTCGGGTGCCGGGGAAGATCGCAGTGCCGAAGGCCTGGCGCTGGCAGAGGCCGCGGCAGCTGAATTCGGTGGTGAGCTCGGCCAGTGGGAGCCGCAGCCCGGCATGCTGGGCAACTGGCAGTTCGCCGACCTTCGAATCGGGGATGCCGAGCTGCGTATCGGCGTCTCTGGCGGCGGCGTGGTGCAGGTGAACGGCAAGCCGCACGATCCGCAAGGTCGCGTCATCGACGACGCGGAGTCCCTGAAGGCCGCCATCGCGTCACAGCTGCCGGCGCCCTCTGCCGAGGAGGCCGCCGAGGGCGAGCGCCCCGTCGAGCCCGCCGAGCCTTCCGGCAAGGATACGCCGACCGGCGTCAACGAAGACGGCGAACTCGAGCCCGAGGGCGCCGAGAACGTGGTCAAGACCGCCAAGGGCTCCGAGGTGCAGACCGGCTTCACCGTGGTGGAGGCCGAGGAGCTGATCGCCTCCCACGACATCAACGGCGACCCCAATCCCGCCTTTCCCGCCGAGCTTCAGCCTCGTGACCGCGGGCGCGATGCGTCCATCGCTTGGGTCAAGAAGACCGCTCAGCAGCTGGATCCCGACAGCCTGGGGCGCACACGTCGCGCCGACACCGGAGCGCCCATCGTCGGCCCGGATCGCGTCGTCGAGTCCGGCAACGGTCGCACCATGGCCATTCAAGAGGCGTACCGCAGCGGCAGCGCCGACGAGTACCGCGAGTGGCTGGTCGAGGAGGCTCATCACTACAACCTGGATGCCGGTCGCGTACGCGCCATGAAGGCGCCCGTGCTCGTGCGCGTGCGCACGTCGAAGCTGGATCGCCGGGAGTTTGCCGTCGAGGCCAACCAGGACGACAAGCTGAGCATGACCGGTACCGAGAAGGCCCGGGCCGACGCCGATCGTCTGGACGAAGGGCTGATCGCCAAGCTGGCCGACGACGGCAACCTGCTGTCTGCCGCCAACCGGGAGTTCGTCAACGGCTTCCTGCAGTCCCTCGGCGACACCGAAGCCGCCCAGTACATGACCAGTGACGGCAAGCCCACCGGGGCGCTGATCGCGCGCATCCAGGCCGCCATCTTCGCCAAGGCCTACAGCGATGACCGCCTCCTGGAGATGACCGCAGATGCCAGCAAGCCCGAGGTGGCCAACGTCATCAACGCCTTGAACGTGGCGGCGCCGGAGTTCATCCGGGCTCAGGCCGCCGACCAGGCCGGTACCGACGCGCTGACCCATCAGCTGGTGGACAGCGTCAGCACTTCGCTGAACGACGAAGCGGTGCAGGCCATCGTTGAGGCCACCAATCTGGTGCGCCAGGCCAAGGCTGACGGTGCCAGCGTCGAGGAGCTGGTCAGCCAGCGCGGCTTGTTCGGCGACATCCCGCCGGCCACGGCCGCCATGGCGCTGTTCATCAACCAGAACAACCGCAGCTCGAAGCGCCTCGGCCTGGCCTTCAAGGCCATGGCGGAATTCGTGCGCAAGGAGGCCGAGCGCGGCCAGACCGTGGACATGTTCGGCGACAGCCAGCGGGCCAGCCTCGAGCAGATCATCGAGGCCGCCAACCGCGAGCTGGAGAAGGAATACGGCGAGGGCAGCTACGCCATCGAGTCGCTGGACATGTTCGAGGCGCCGCCTGCCACGCCGGACGGCGATACCGATCCGACCGAATCCGCCGGGCAGGGCGGGGTTCGCCTGTATCACGGCACCGCCAAGGGCAATGCGTTCAGCCGGTTCGACGCGAGTCGCGCGGGCCGCGGCGTCGGCAAGAATCACGCCGACCAGGGCGACCAGATATACCTGACGGCGAGCCGCCAGGCGGCGGAGTGGTTCGCCGAGAAAGCCGAGGTGGCGAAGCAGCTCGAGAACGGCGGCAACCCCGGGGCCAATGAAGACAACTCGGGCACGGTGCTTGCCTTCACGCTCGACGCCAGCGCTCAGGTGCTGCACAAGCTCAGCATGCCGCGGGGCAGTCAGTCGCAGGAAGTGATCCAGCAGGCCCGCGATCAAGGCTTCGATGCCATCGCCTTCCCCGATCAAGGCTTCGGGACCGTCGAGGGCGACCCCAGAGTGGGCGAGATGTACACCGACGGCGCGCCGCCGACCACCTACATCATCCTCGACGAGTCGAAGCTGACCCCCGAGGGCGAAGTCGGTGGGGCGCCCGATGAAGACGACCTCGAGCAGGCCCGCCAGTCCACCGATACCGACCCCAGCGAGGCGGAGAAGGAAAGCGGTGACTACGCCAAGGGCGAGGTCGAGATCCACGGCCTGACGGTGGCCATCGAGAACCCCAAGGGCAGCGAGCGCTCTGGCACCACGCAAGACGGCGAGGCGTGGTCGGTGTCCATGGCGAACGACTACGGCTACATCAAGGGCACCAAGGGCGCCGACGGCGACGAGGTTGACGTGTTCATCGGCCCCGACCTCGAAAGCGAGCGCGTCTTCGTCATCAACCAGGTCGACAAGGATGGCGAGCTGGACGAGCACAAGGTGATGCTCGGCTTCGCCACCCGGGAGGATGCCGAGCAGGGCTATCTGTCCAGTTATCGCACCGGCTGGGATGGCCTGGGCAGCACGCAGGAGATGAGCGTCGATGAGCTCAAGGCCTGGCTGCCGAGCGCCGCCGAAGGCAAGCCCGCTGCCGCCGAGGAGTCTGCCGAGGAGGCGCCCTCCGCCGACCCGATGGAGCAGGCTCGCGCCGTCACGCAGCGCGAGGAGTTCGCTTCGCTGACCCGCGACTTCACCCGCTCTCTGGCCACCATCAAGGGCATCGATGCCGGCACCATGCCGGGCATGGAGCGCTCGCTTTTCGTCAACTCGATCACCGGCAAGATCAAGACCCGCGCCAAGCGCGACCCGCTGCTGGGCGGCGTGCTGCTGGCCTGGCTGGACAAGCAGCTCCAGAAGCCGTGGGACAAGGCGCCGATCACCGGCCGCAACGCCGTCTGGAAGGCGGTGGACGACTGGGAGCAGTACAAGCCGCTGTTCGATGACGAGCCGCCGGTCGGGCCCGAGTCCGTCGGCAATGATCCCGACGCCGCCCGCGCCGCCGCCACCGGCGACAGCCCGGCATCGGAAACCGAGGAGGAGGCCATGCGCCGCAACGACCGCCAGTTCCTGCAGTCCGTCATCGACGGCACGGAGCCCGGCATGCTGTCCCCCGAGCTGGCCGACAAGATCCTGGCCGTGATGGAGCGCCAGTCCGGCGATGACGAGATGGAGGCGCTGATCGAGAAGGCCGGGGCGGCCTATGAGCGCGCCATGCTGAGCGCCACCGAGGACCTGTAAGGAGATCAAGGATGAAACATATCTACGACGATGCCTCTGCCGGTGGCGGTGCGAAGGCGATGATGTCTCGGCTCAAGCTGGTGGGCGAGCTGGGCCGCGTCCGCAAGGCGCTGATCGACCTTCCGCAAGGCATTGCCGCGATGTCGGAGCGGCTCAAGCTGGTGAAGCGGGCCAACGAGATTCGCTCCGAGCTCATGGCGGCCAATGTGGCCGCCGACCCCGCCAGGGCCCTGCGCCTGGAGCGCGAAGACCCCGAGCCGGTGGAGGGCGCGCGGCGCCCCACGGCCGGTTTCTACAGTCATGACGAGAAGCGCACCAAGGGACAGCGCCAGAAGACCAATGACGCGGCCATTGAGCTGCTGTCCCGAGTGCAGTCCGGTGAGCTTGCCCGGGATGAGCTGTCCGATGAAGACCGCGCCGTGCTGGCCGGCTACTCCGGCAACGGCGGGGCCCTGGTCGGCGCCGACGGCAAGAAGGGATCGGCCTACGAGTATTACACGCCGAAGCCCATCGCCGAGGGCATCTGGAGCGCGCTCGGCGAGATGGGGTTCTCCGGCGGCAAGATTCTCGATCCGGCGGCCGGCACCGGCGTGTTCGGCGCCACGGCGCCGCGCAATGCCGCCGTGGATGCTGTCGAGCTCGACGAGACGTCGGGCACCATCAATGCCCTGGTCAATGCCGGCCCCGGCTACACGGCCACGGTATCGCCCTTCGAGGCCGTGGCGTCCGCCACGCCCGACGAGAGCTATGACGCGGTGGTGACCAATGTGCCGTTCGGCACGACCGCCGATCGAGGCGGCAACCAGAATCTCGACCCCAAGTACCAGAAGGAGACGCTGGAGGCCTATTTCATCCTGCGCTCTCTGGACAAGCTGAAGCCCGGCGGCCTGGCCGCCTTCGTGGTGCCGCCGCGCTGCGTGTCGGGCCGGGGTGGTGCCGAGGTCAAGCTGCGTCAGCGGGCGAGCCTGAAGGCGGAGCTCCTGGGCGCCTACCGACTGCCCAACAGCGTGTTCGGGGCCGCCGACGCCGATACCATCACCGACGTCATCTTCTTTCGCAAGTACGGCCGCGACGCCGCCGAGAGGATCGACGAGCTTCAGGAGCAGTCGCCCGACACGCTGGCCGACGCCAACGTCATGTGGGGCGAGTTCATCGAAGGGCGATACTTCAAGGGCGAGGGGCGGCGCTTCATTCTCGGCGAGTTCGCGCCCAAGGACCCCGAGAAGTTCCGCGACGTCGATCGCGTCACGAATCCGGCCAGCATCCCCGAGGTGGCCCAGCTGATTCGCCGCCTACCCAACAGCCGTGTCGACTGGGACGCGCTGGCGGCAGCGGAGACGCAGCCGATCATCTACCGGGAAGGCGACACCATCACGCAGGCGGGGCAGACGCTCCAGATGCGTGACGGCGACTGGCACGCCCTGGAACCGACCGGACGTGACGACCGTGGCGATGAGCTGCTGGGCAGTTTCAAGGACGCCTACACCGCCTTCGATGCCGGCATGAGTCATGACGATGCGCTGACGCTGCGCCAGTTCATGCGCGACACCTCGCAGACGATGAGCATGCCGGCCTGGCTGGCGTCGGCACTGGCCGCCCTGGACAAGCTGTCCGATGACGAGTCGCGCGCCCGTGCGTGGGCGCCCGGCCTGGTGGGGCTGGCCGTGTCTCAGGTCCTCGACGAGAACGGCCGAGGTAGCGGCACCGACTTCCTGTCAGGCTACGCCAAGCTGTCTGAGGCGATGAAGCGCCAGGCGGCCGCCGCGAAGCGGATCACGGGTGTTGATGGCGACCTGCGGCGCGGGCTCGGCGAGCTGGTCGCCCACTACCATCGCAAGGACGGGTTCAGCGCCCTGTGGCGCGGCGACATTCAGGAGGCGCCCCGGGCGCAGGTCAGTGCCGAGCACGGCTTCGAGGGGCTGCTGTACGAGAATCAGTCGAGCTGGGTGAGCCTCGAACAGGCGCGCACCGTGCTGGGCGACGACTTCGACCCGTTCGCCAGCGATGACTGGTGCGTCTCCGCCGACGGCACCGAGGTGAGCCGGGCCGATGACTACTTCGTCGGCAGCTATGGCGAGTTCGTGAGGCGCATCGATGCCGAGATGGCGGCCGCGCCCAACGACAAGGTGCGTGACAAGCTCATGCGCCAGAAGACCGTCGCCGCCGAGCGCATCGATCGCGTGGATGTCGGGCGCATCACCTTCAACCTGTTCAGCCCCTACGTCTCGCTCGAGGAGAAAGCCGAGTTCCTGCGCCGTTTCGTTCACCCCGGCGCGGTGGTCAGCTTCGACGACAAGAGCGGCGAGCCGCGCATCGAGTTCGACATCCCGGGCAGCCAGCTGACCGACCGCGAGAAGCTGATTCGCCGCATTGGCGCCTACCTGAAGAACGGCACCATCACCCTGGGCGGCACCAAGCTCGACATGGGCGACGCCGAGGGCATCCGCGAGCTGCGGGCCATGATCAACAAGGCCAACGAGCAGTTCAACGGCTGGGCGCGAGGCAATGCCGGCGTGGTCTCTCGCCTGGAGAGCCAGGCCAACGATCCGGAGAGGCTGCGCTTTGCCCAGCCCGAGGACGAGAGTCCGCTGACGATCCCGGGCATGAATCCCGATCTCGAGCTACACGGCTATCAGAATGCCTACGTGCGCTCCCGCGCGCGCGATTTCTCCGGCATCAACGGCTTCGACGTGGGGCTGGGAAAGACATTCACTGCCCTGGCGGCGGCGCAATACGTGCAGTCCATCGGCGCCAAGAAGAAGACCGTCTTCGTGGTGCCCAACTCCGTGCTGTCCAACTGGCAGAAGGAGACCGCCAAGGCCTACGCCAGCACCGATGACTGTCTCTATGTGGGGCTGCGCAACGGCCGCGTGGACTCCTCGGCCTACGATGAAGACCTGGCCCGGATCATGGAGAACCGGCACAGCAAGGTCTTCATGACCATGGAGGCCTTCGAGCGGATCCGCCTTCGCGAGGACACCATCACCGGCTATGAGTCCTACATGCGAAGCGCCGACCAGTCCTTCGCCGAGAGCGAGGACCGCAAGGCCGACGAGCGCGCCAAGGGCAAGGCGGCGACCATCGTCGACGTGCTGGGCAAGAAGGATGGCGCCGCCCCCTTCCTGGAGGACATGGGCATCGACTCGCTGGTGATCGACGAGGCCCACGTCTACAAGAACTCGGCAACCACCGTCGACTTCAAGGGCGGCAAGTACCTGTCGCTGTCGCCGGCCTCCAGGCGCGGCCTCGACGCTCAGGCCAAGGCCTGGGCCATCCGAGGCGGCAGCGGCGCGCGCGGCGACGGCGTCATGGCGCTGACTGCCACGCCCATCACCAACAGCCCGCTGGAGATCTACTCCATGATGGCCCTGGCCGTGGGTCATGATCGCGTCAACGACATGTTCGTTGGCACGTCCGGCGCCGACGGCTTCATGAACACGGTCTGCCAGATCGAGAACGAGGACGACGAGTCCATCGACGGCGAGAGCCGGGCCATCAACGTGTTCAAGGGGCTCAACAACGTCGACATGCTGCGCGGCGCCTTGCGGCAGGTGGCCACCATCAAGAATGCCGACGACGTCGGCAGCCAGATTCAGGTCCCGGATGCGCCTGAGCAGGCCGCCTCGATTCATCTGCCCGAGGACACCGTCACCCGGCTTGAGGAGTACAAGCAGGCGTACCGCTATGCCGCCGACGCGCTGTCGGAGCGTGGCGAGAACCGCGGAGACGCCGCGGCCTTCGACCGCATCGCCGGCAAGTTCGGGGAGCCCATGGAGCTCATCGGCCACCCCTTCAACCTGATCAACAAGATGACCATGCTCATCGCCGACCCCGACCTGGACGCCCGGGTGTCGCGCTATCTGGTCAACGATGGCGAGGAGGAGCAGGCCCGCGCCCTGGTGGAGCAGTGGAATGCCAAGCCGCCCACCGAGCAGCGCACGCGCCCCGGCCCCAACGCCACGGCGGAGGAGGCGACTGGCGTGAAGACCATTCGCGACGCGAATCGCGAGGTGGTCGGTCGCCAGTACAAGATGCCGGTCAAGGCCTGGATCGAGAATGGTGCCATCGTGCTCGACACCGTGAGTTCGGACACTCAGGAGCGCTTCGAGGCCATGGCGGACAAGGCCGGCGTGGATCTCGACGTATCGGTGCCGCCCAAGCTGGCGGCCATGCTCGAGAATGTCCAGACCGAGGCGGCAACCCCGCGCGGCGTCGACGCCGAAGGCAATCGCGTGCCGCACGCCAAGCAGATCATCTTCTGCGACCTGCTGGGCCTCCACAACAAGATCCGTCGGCTGCTGACTCGCCGGGCCGGCGTGCCGGCATCGGCCATCGCCGTGGTCACCGGGCAGCGCAACAACAGTCCGGAGGAGATCATGGAGGTGCAGGACGGCTTCAACGCCCCGGGCGAGGCCAACAAGTACCGCGTGATCATCGCCAACGAGAAGGCGGAGGTCGGCATCAACCTGCAGAAGGGTACGCAGGCCATCCACCACCTGACCATCGGCTGGACGCCGGACAGCCTGACCCAGCGCAACGGCCGCGGTGTGCGCCAGGGCAACAAGACCGAGCAGGTCACGGTCTACCACTACGACGCCGACGGGACCTTCGACACCGCCAAGCGCTCGCTGGTCAACAGCAAGGCCGACTGGATCGGCGCCATGATGAAGCCCGACGGCGGCGACAGCCTGGCCATCAGCGGCGGCATGAGCCGCGAGCAGATGGAGGCGCTGATCGATGTCGTGGGCGATGCCGACGCCGTGACCCGTGTGCAGGAAGCCATGGCGGCGAAGGAGGCCGAGCAGCGGGCCACCAGCAATCGGGAGCGTCAGCGCATCAACCTCGACACGATCGACAAGCAGAACCGCTTCCTGGCCGAGAATGAGCATGCCAGCGATTGGGTGGCGCGCAAGGCGGGCCAGCTGCTGACCGCCATGGCGCAGACCGAGAAGGTTCGCAAGCGCCTGGCGAAGCCCAAGATGTCGGAGTCGGCCCGGGCCAAGAACGAGTCGCTGCTGGCCGAGCTCGAGGTGAGGGAGGGCGGCCTTCAGCGCCAGATCGAGGAGGCGGCGACCTTCCACCGGGCCAGCTACAGCCATCAGGCCCGCCAGGTCGAGCGCCAGGAAGGCGAACCGCCCCTGAGCGCGCGCGACGTGGTGACCACCTTCCTCGATCGCGCCAAACGGGGCGAGAACCGCGCTTCCGACCTGGTGGACAGCCTCCGTCGCGGCCGGCTGGGCTTCGGCGCCGTCGACATCGAGATCCACGAGGAGGCCGAGCTGGTCAATGAGTGGGAGGCCGAGGTCGACATGGCGCGCCAGATGCGCCGCCAGGCGGTGGAGGGCTACCAGCGCCAGGCCGAGGAGGCTGGCAGTCTGCCCGATGGTGTGGCCAGCGCCTTCGCCGAGGGAGAAGGTGTCATGGTCGGCGACCAGCCGGTGATCGCGGAGTGCTTCATCGAGGCCGATGGCGAGCTGTTCGTGGTCAGTCGCGAGAGCCTGGCACAGTTCCGCCCCGGCGCCGTGGGCCACAGCCCCGACGTTAGCGGACAGGTACGGCGATCTTCCCTGGCAGCCCTGGTGCCGGTCGGCGAGGTGATCTACCCCGGCAGCGCTAAGCACGATGACTGCCTGGTCAGGGCGGCTGCCCTGGAGGATGCTGCCGAGCGCGCCGGCGAGACGATGAACGTCTACTCCGATGCCTGCGCGGCCGTCGCCACGCGCCGCGAGACCGACATCATGGCCAGCTACCCGGGGCGCGAATACGCGCTGCCGGCCCCGCACTTCCCGATCCCGGTGCAGCCCGACAGGGTGGAGGCCGGGGCCTCGCTCTTGTCGCGCATCGTCGAGGGCCAGCGCCGCGTCATCACGCGGTGGGAAGGCATGAGCTTCGTAGTCAGCAATGACCTGGAAGTGGAGCGTGGCCAGCCGAGCTTCGTCGAGGCGCTACGTGACTATGCCATCGCGCACGGCGAAAAGGCTTCCATGGCCGACTTCGGCTTCGGCCAGCTGTACCGGCTCAAGCAGGTGATCCGCGAAAGCATCAACGAGGAAGGGTTCGCCGCGGCCCTGGTGGGCCAGGATGGCGACGAGATCGGCCGCAATGTGGAGCGCTTCATCGAGCGGGAAGTCCCATGGTTCGACTTCGAGGGCGAAGGGAACTCATACTTGCCGATCCATCTTCAGCGTCGAGCCATGATGGCCGTGGCTGAGAAGGCGGAGCCGGATGAAGCGACTGGCGGCGCGCCGGAGGGCGAAGCCGACCCCGATGAGCTGGTCCTGGTCGAGGGCGATACACGCCCCTGGAAGGATCGCATCAAGGAGTACGGCACTCGGCACGGCAGCTATCGACGCTGGGTCCGCAAGGAGACTGCGTGGCGCATTCGCCGCCGGGCATGGGACGCGCTGGTCGCCGACTTTCCGCGGGCAGCCCAAGAGCTCAATCTGAGAGGATGACATGGCATTCACCGAGCACCTTTTCGACAAGGACGACATCAAGGCGCTGGCCCGGGAGCGGGCCGCCGCCCTCAAGGAGAATCGCGGGTTCTCCGACTTCCCTGCCTTCGCCCTTGGGGTGGTCGAGCGCCGCCTGGCCAAGGACCCGCTTCGGTACCGGGACTATGGTCCGTACTGGTGGGCGCTCAAGGCGCTGCTGATCGAGAGCGGGAGGGAGATGGGGGAGCGTGACGACCCCATGGTGCGCGCCACCTACCAGGGCGAGACGCCGGCCGACACCATCGTCATGGCCGACGAGTTCCGCACCCGCTACCTGGCCACGCAGGCCGTCGGCACCAACCAGTTCATCCTGGATGGCGAGACCGGCGACACCTATACCCTCGAGGACGAGGACATGGAGTCGCTGGCCTCGGCATAGGGGCTCGAAGCGGAAAACCTCGCCCTGACTCTGCTCTGGCATGGCCCACCATCGGGCCATGTCTAAATCATCCCCCACTGGGCATCGGCGAGGCCTGCTCTCACGACTCGGCATTGGTGCCAAGAAGTGGGAGAACGATCACCTCCCCGAGAGCCACGAAATATCGCCGGCCGACACCATGCTCTATGGTGCCGGCACGACCACGGTCGCCAGCCTCATGGCCTCGGGGACGCGCCAGGCGCGCACTCGACAGGCCATCTACAACAAGTGGTCTCAGATGGAAGCCGACCCCATCGTGTCGTCGGCGGTCAAGCTGCTGGTGACGTCGGCGCTGGGCGGCCACGAGACCACCGGCGATGTCGTCTTCATCGAAAAGCGCCCCGCAGCCGAGAAGGACGAGCGCCTCGGCAAGATCGTCGAGGAGATTCGCGAGGACCTGTCGGCGGTGCTCAACCGCGCCGCCTACCCCATGGCCTACCTGGGCAGCGTGTTCGGCGACTCCTACGCCCGCATCTACACTGACAGCCGTGGCGTCGTCGACCTCTACACCGATGAGCTGGTCAGGCCGCCCCTGGTTCAGCCGTTCGACCGCGGCAGTCGCACCGTCGGCTATGCCATCTACACCGGCGAGCGCAACTTCCAGCGCCTGGACACGACCCAGCTTGCACGCCTCAAGATGCCGCGCAGCCAATGGGTGCCCCAGCACGGCGTGTTCGAGAAGTCGCTCAAGCTCACGCTTACCACCGATGACGTCAACGAGCTGCCGCTGATGCCGGCGATGGCCGGCGGCTCGCTCATCTACCCGGCCGAGGATGCCTACGACAACCTGACGTCGAGCCTGCTGGGGCTGGTCGGGCAGCGCTGGATGGATTCGATCGACGAGCAGATGCTCACCGTGAACCTCAACGACATGTCCAAGGACATGCAGGAGAAGTTCATGTCGTCGGTCACGGACATGCTGAAGCGTTCCAAGGAGGTGGCCGAGGAGGCGGTGAAGGGCGGCCGCCCCATCATGGAGCGCATTCGTCACGTCATCCCGGTCTTTGGCGACAAGCAGCTGACCCGTGTCGAGGGCGGCGGAGGCCAGACGGGGCGAGCCGACAATGTGAGCATCGAGGACGTCATGCTGCATGCCCGCTTGCTGGCGGGGGCCATCGGCGTCGACCTGTCGATGATCGGCTTCGCCGACCAGATGAGCGGCGGCCTGGGCGAGGGCGGATTCTTCCGCACCTCCGCACAGGCGGCCGAGAGCGCGCGCGTGATTCGCGTGGCGCTGTCCGAGGCCTTCAACCACATCATCGACATGCACACCCTGAAGCGCTACGGCATGGTCTTCCCGGCCAGCGAGCGGCCGTGGCGAATCAACTTCTACGGCTCTATCTCGGCGCTGGAGGCGGAGCGTCAGCGCACTCTCAACGACGGCATGAGCGTCGGCCTCGGGCTGGCTCAGGCCATCGGCGCCATGCGCGACATGGGGGCCGACAAGAAGATCCTGCGATCCTTCCTGACCGACACCATGCAGCTGGACGAGGAGCAGGCGGAGCTCTATGCGCAGCTGGCCGAGATGGGGAAAGATGACGGCGGCGGCGGGCAGGGGTGGCCATGAGCCTGTTCGATACCATCTCGGGCGCCGGGGCCAGCGGCAACATCCTGGGGCAGGCCGATGGCGCCATCCGCAGCGGGGCCAGCAGCATCGGCGAGCAGGTCGGCAACATGGCGGGTGGCGGCAAGCTGGCCAGCGCCGTCAGCCAGGCCG
>NZ_JAMXRY010000042.1:0-45157 GCF_024124525.1 Halomonas sp. OfavH-34-E
GTGCGGGGCGACCACCGCGGCCTGTGGTCCCATCGGATTCGTCGGCCTGGTAGTGCCCCACGCGCTGCGCCTGCTGGTCGGTGCCGACTACCGCCGCCTGCTGCCGCTGTGTGCCCTCGGCGGCGCCCTGCTGGTCATACTGGCCGACACTCTGGGCCGGGTGCTGGTCCGTCCGGCAGAACTCGACGTCGGTATCGTCACCGCCCTGCTCGGCGGTCCGGTCTTCATCTGGATCGTCCGCCGCCACACGCTGAGGTCACTGTGACGACGACACCGACCACCTCCCCGCGAGCGACGGCCACTCAAGCCATGTCCCCCCGAGCGACGTCCTCTCAAGCAAGGTCCACCCAAGCAAGGTCCGCTCCGTCGACCGTCAGACAACTGCGACGGCAACGCCAACGCCAGCGCCGGCGGATCATTGCGCTGTTGCTGTGTGCGCTGCTTGCCGGGGTCTGCCTCACCCTGATGCTGGGCCAGTCATGGATCGACCCTGCCACGGTGATCGCGGTGCTGTCCGGCGAGCAGGTGCCCGGCGCCTCCTTCACCCTGATGGAGCTGAGGCTGCCCCGGGCGCTGATCGCCGTACTGGCCGGGGCCTGCTTCGGCCTCGGCGGCGCCGCCTTCCAGACCATGCTGCGCAATCCGCTGGCCAGTCCCGACGTGATCGGTATCAGCGCCGGCGCCAGCGCAGCGGCGGTCTTCGCCATCGTCATGCTGTCGCTGCGTGGCGCTCCGGTGGCACTGGTGGCCATCGTCGGCGGTCTTGGCGTCGCGCTGCTGATCTATGCCCTGTCGTGGCGCCGCGGCGTCGCCGATACCCGCCTGATTCTGACCGGCATCGGCCTCGCCGCCATGCTCCAGAGCGCCATCGCCTACCTGCTGACCCAGGCCCCGGCCTGGCCACTGCAGGAGGCCATGCGCTGGATGACCGGCAGCCTCAACAGCGTGCACCTGGATCAGAGCCTGCCCCTGCTGCTGGCGCTGGTCGTGCTTGGCCTGCCGCTACTTCACTTCGCCAGGGACCTGGAGGCGATGCGCCTGGGCGATGACATGGCCCGGGGGCTCGGTGTCAGGCTGTCGCTCACCCGCCTGGGCATCGTGATCGCGGCGGTGGGGCTGGTCGCCTTTGCCACCGCGGTGACCGGGCCGATCGCCTTCGTCGCCTTCCTCAGCGGCCCGGTCGCCGCCTGGTTGATCCGTCACAATGGCTCGGTGCTGATCCCCGCCGCCCTGGTCGGCGCCCTGTTCGTGCTGCTGGGTGACTTTATCGGCCAGCATCTGCTGCCGGCCCGCTATCCCGTGGGGGTGGTCACCGGCGTGATCGGCGCCCCCTACCTGATTACCCTCGTCATGCGCGACAACGCCCGAGGATCCACCTGATGACGCCTACCCGACTCAGTGCCCGAGGCCTGACCGCCGGCTACCGTGACCGAGCGGTCCTCGACAACATCGATCTGGAGGTCAAGCCAGCGGGTATCACCGCCATCGTCGGCGCCAACGCCTGCGGCAAGTCGACCCTGCTGCGTTCGCTGTCACGCCTGCTGGCGCCGCAGCGCGGCCAGGTATTGCTCGACGGCCACGACCTGCACCGGCTGCCCGCCAGGCGCCTGGCCCAGCGCCTGGGACTGCTGCCTCAGGCGCCACTCGCCCCTGAAGGCATCACCGTGCTGGAGCTGGTCAGCCGTGGCCGCCACCCCCACCAGGGCATGTTTCAGCGCTGGAGCCGCGAAGACGATGACGCCGTCAGCGAGGCGCTGGAAGCCACCGACACCACCGGCCTCGCCGAGCGTGTGCTGGAGGAACTGTCGGGCGGCCAGCGCCAGCGGGTATGGATCGCCATGGCCCTGGCCCAGCGCACCGACGTGCTGCTGCTCGACGAACCCACCACCTATCTCGATATCCACCACCAGGTCGAGGTGCTCGATCTGCTCGAGGACCTCAACCGCCAGCGCGGCACCACCATCGTCATGGTGCTGCATGAGCTCAACCTTGCCGCGCGCTATGCCGATGAGTTGATCGCCATGGCCGCCGGCAAGGTCTACTCAAGCGGCCCGGCCAGTGAGGTGATGACCACCACCATGGTCAGGGAGGTATTCGGACTGGACAGCCACGTCTTCGCCGATCCCGTCAGCGGCCGCCCGATGATGGTCCCGCTGGGTCGACAGGACCGCAGGCCACACTCGCAGGCAAGGGCAGTGCACAAGGATCGTCGATCGACGGTCCCCGACACCGAAGCGTCATCATCGTGACATGACCTCGGCAGCACGCTGGGACTCGCGGTGGCGACGGTCGGCCGCCCTGATCACGATGCTGGCCATGATGTTGGCCATGATGTTGGCCAGGATACGGGCCAGGGTGCCGACGCGATGCTGGCGCGATGGTTGAGCAGCGCCGTCGCGGCACGTTAGGGTCCCGGATTGTCAAACGCCCAGAGGCAAGCACCCAGAGGCAAGCGCCCAATGGCCTTGTCAGGCGCTACGCCCAGGCGTGCCGCGACCGTTCCTTTTCCCAGACAGGAGCACGATGATGAAGACCATTCTGATCACCGGCGCCGGCAGCGGACTCGGCGAAGGTACGGCACTGGCCCTGGCCAGGGCGGGACACAAGGTCATCGCTACCACGGAGATCTGGCCCCAGGTCACCTCGCTCAAGGAAAAGGCCCGGCAGCAGGAACTGACGCTCACCGTCGAAAAGCTCGATATCACCGACAAGCGCGACCGCGACGCGGTGTTTTCCAGCTACGGACACCAGGTCGATATCGTGGTGGCCAACGCCGCCATCGGCGAGACCGGCGCGCTGGCCGAGATCCCGGTCGACCGGGTACGCCGAGTGTTCGAGACCAACGTCTTCTCGACCCTGGAATTCGTGCAGCCCTACGCCCGCGAGTTCGTCGAGCGAGGCAAGGGCAAGATCGTACTGACCTCCTCCATCGCTGGTTTCACCACCTTCCCCTACCTCGGTCCCTACGTCGCCTCGAAGCACGCCCTCGAAGGCATGGCGCAACTGCTCTACGAAGAGCTCGCCCCGCTGGGCGTCAAGGTGGCCACCATCAACCCCGGCCCCTTCCGCACCGGCTTCAACGACCGCATGTACAACACCCTGGACCAGTGGTACGACCCCGACGCCTGCTTCACCCCTGAAAAACCGATTCGCTCGGTGCAGCAGCAGTTTGCCGGCGACGACCTGCAGCAGGACCCGGCGGCGATGATCGACGAGATGGCACGACTGATCCCGCTGGACGAGCACCGCTTCCGCAATGTCTACCCGGACAGCTTCGAGGCCAGTGCCAAGGAATATCAGGATGGGCTGTGGGATCGACTCATCTGAGGCTTGTCTGTTGATCGTGTCCCGGGGCCTGTAAGATTGGTTGCCCTGCTAACGACCAATCCGGGACACCTTTCTTCAGGAGTAGAGGCCGACATGCCCACATCCCCAGATAGCCGCGACAGCGACACCACCATCACCGTCGACATCGTCTCCGACGTCGTCTGTCCCTGGTGCATCATCGGCTACCGCCAGCTCGCCGAGGCGGCGCGCCAGAGCGGCATCGACATCGAGGTGCACTGGCACCCCTTCGAGCTCAATCCGCAGATGGGCGAGGAAGGCGAAAACCTGCGCGAGCATATCGCCGCCAAGTACGGCACCAGCGATGAGGACTCGCGCAGCGCACGGGAACGGCTCACCCAGATGGGCGCCGACCTCGGCTTCACCTTCAACTACACCGATGACATGCGCATGGTGAATACCTTCCGCGCCCACCAGTTGATCGACTGGGCGGAGCAGCGCTCTCCTGACGAAGGCCACCGCATGAAGCAGGCCCTGTTCAGCGCCTTCTTCACCGAACGTCGTGACCTCCACCGGATCGACGTGCTGGCCGATGTAGCGGCGAGTCTCGGCCATGACCGCGCCGAAGTAGTGACGATACTCGAGTCGGGCGAGCGCGGCGAATCGGTGCGACAGCGCCAGGCCTTCTGGCAACAGCAGGGCATCAGCGGGGTACCCGCCATGGTGTTCAACCGCCGCTACCTGGTCACCGGCGCCCAGGGCGTCGAGAACTACCAGGAAGTCCTTGCGCAGGTGGCCGCCGAGCGAGCCGAAGTGACGTCATGACGACAACGCCGGGTGCCACAACACCCGGCGTTATTGGTCAGGCCCGCGGGCCTGACCCTACGTTCTGACGAACGGAAAGGTCAGTTCAGCTCAACCCGGGATCATACACCTAGATGGCTCTAAGACTCTTCGAGCGGAAGATCGACCGAGGCATGTAGAAGGACACCACCCAGTTGGGCTGATCGACGATCTCGCTGACCCGTAGCCGCCCTGCCACGCTGCAAAGCGCGTAGGCCAGCTGCTCATCCATGCCGGCCTGACGGTGCAACCGATCGATCATGAAGCGCACCGCGTCACGGGCGCCCTGCATCAAGTCCGGCCCCACCCCGGTGGTGACCAGAAAGCCCGCATCTTCCTCGCTCGACGCTCCCGGCGGCACGTCGAACATCGGCGCAGGAATATTGCCCGCCTTGTGCAGACGCAATGTGGCCGTGGCGGCCATGCGGGTCTCTACCGCGGTTCCGCAGACCTCTCCGTCGCCCTGGCAGGCGTGGGTATCGCCGATACTCAGAAGTCCTCCCTTGACCTGCACCGGCAGGTACAGCCGAGCTCCCTTTACCAGGTCACGGATGTCGAGATTGCCACCGCAGATGCGCGGCGGCACGATGGAGTGCTGCCCCGGCTCGGCAGGCGCGAGCCCGATGGTACCGGCGAAGGGCCGAAACGGAATCACGATGTCCTCGTCGAAGTACACCGACTCGCTGTCGTACTCCGACACCTTGAGCCAGGGCGAGGTGAAATCGTCGGCCAGCAGCCCGAAACCCGGGATCAACCCCGTCCAGCCCCACTGCCCCGGTTCGAAGTCGACCAGCTCCACCTCGATCACATCGCCGGGTTCGGCATCCTCCATATAGAGGGGGCCACACACCGGATTGAGCTCCCCTGCCGGCAGCCGGGTCAGCGCGTCGGCCTGGCTGTGTCGGGTAATCAAGCCACCGCTGGCATCGAGAATATCGAAGCGCCGAGTATCACCGGAACTGATCGTTTCCTGCGGCTCGAGGGCGTGGTCAAAACAGTGATGAACGTCGTGTATCGTCTTGATCTTCATTCTTGTGTCTCCACCTCGAGGCGCCGGTCGTCTCCGCCGACCGACGCCTCGAGTGTTTTCAATTGGCCCTGGGCGCTGTTCTCAACATCGACGAGCGCAGGCACTTTTCAGGCAAGCCTTAGATTTCTATCTGCACGGCACGTCCACCGCGCTTGGCAAAGGCGTAGACGCCGACACCGACAACCGCCCATGCCAGCCCGATCAGCACGGTATAGGACTCGAACCCGCTCCAGATGTAGCCGACCACGGCCAGGCCGAGCAGCGGACACAGGATATGCAGGAAAGGATTGGCTGCCTTCTTCTTGAACACGAAGTAGTAGAGCGTGGTGATGTTCAGAATGATGAAGGCGGTCAGGGCGCCGATTGTCACGATGGAGGTCAACAACGCCAGCTGCTGCATGAAAGCGATCCCCGCGACGATGGACACGGCACCGACCAGCAGCGCACTGACGTAGGGCGTCTTGAAGCGCGGGTGAACGCGAGCCAGCGGCGCCGGCAGCAGCCGATCACGGCCCATGCTGTAGAGGATTCGCGCGGTCGCGATCTGGGCCACCAGGGAGTCAGCGACGCCCCAGGCGATAGCGGTGGTCGCGGCGGTCAGCACCGCCAGCCAGCCGCCCCCGGCGATACGTGCGGTTTCATAGAAGGCGGTGTCGAGATTGTTGAACGAGGCGGGATCGGGCTGGATCAGCGCCGCCACCCAGGTCTGGGCGATGAACAGGCCACCGATGATCAACAGCACCAGGAAGATCGCCTTGCTGACCGCCTTGCCACCGCCCTTGGCCTCTTCCGCCAGGGTGGAGATGCCATCGAAACCCAGAAAACTGAGCACCGCGATCGGCACCGCAGAGATGATCAGCCCCAGCGAGAAGTCATCGGCATCGTAGACCGGGGCCATCGAGAAGACGGCACCGTTGACGTTGTTGCTGATGGCCACCACCCCCACCACCAGAAACACCGCCAGCACCAGCAGTTCGGCCACCAGCATCCAGCGGTTGAAGGCGGCGGTAAAGCTGATGCCGCGAATATTGATGTAGGTGTTGAATACGACGAAGGCCACCACCAGCAGGATCGGTGACAGCGACGGGAAGATGTCGTGAATCGCCAGCGCCCCCACCACGTACAACAGCGCCGGAATCAGGATGTAGTCCAGCAGCATGATCCAGCCCGCGACGAAGCCGGCAAAGCTGCCCGCCCCGCGGGACACGTAGGAGTACACCGAGCCTGCTACCGGGAATTCCTTGGCCATCTGGGAGTAGCAGATGGCGGTAAACAGCATCCCCACCAGTCCGATGACATAGGCGGTGACGATCATGCCACCGCTGGCGCTCATGACGTGGCCGAAGATACCGAAGGGAGCGATCGGCACGATGAAGATCAGGCCGTAGATCACCAGATCTCTCAGCTTGAGCGTTCGTGAGAGTTCCTGGGTGTAGCCCAGACTCTCCA
This sequence comes from Halomonas sp. OfavH-34-E, assembly GCF_024124525.1. Taxonomy (NCBI): domain Bacteria; kingdom Pseudomonadati; phylum Pseudomonadota; class Gammaproteobacteria; order Oceanospirillales; family Halomonadaceae; genus Halomonas; species Halomonas sp. OfavH-34-E. The sequence continues at coordinate 6,608 of NZ_JAMXRY010000042.1, forward strand.
GGGTATTGTCACTCATCGGTGATTTCCTCTTGTTCTAGTTGGCAAGGCGGGGATCTCCCGCCATCGAGCGGTCGAAGACGTCCACCGGGTCGAGGCTGCCTGCGTGGCGACACTGGGCGGCCTCTTGCTGTGCATTCCCTTGGCCGGTCAAGAATCTGACGGCGCCGTGTATACTCGAACCCGCCAGCAGACCCGGACGCGGTTCGCGACCTGCGACAGTGCGCCGGACACAGCGACGTTGGCCGCTTCATTTTTAGAAAATCACACTTAAAGGTATTGTGACAATACCTTTTGGAGAGAACCCTATGATTGAACCGTCTCGAACCGACCTGCCAGGCGCCGGCGGCGCCCGCTCGGCCACCCAGGAGCTGGCGGACCGGATCGTGACGGCGATCGCCATTGGCGCTTACTCCCCCGGGGATCGCCTGCCGCCGGAGCGCGACCTGGCGGAGCGCCAGGGGGTCAGTCGCGTCACCGTCCGCGGCGCCTTGAAGATCGTGGGCGAGCTTGGCCTGATCGAATCCCGCCGTGGTCGTGATGGCGGTACCTTTGTCACCTTCAAACGGGTCGACGAGGCCTCGCCCAACACCGCCCAGCGTATCCTCGGACAGGAGCTGCCCCAGCTCAGGGACTTCTTCGACTATCGCTGTCTGGTGGAGGGGCTGGTGGCCAGAACCGCCGCCGAGCGTCACGACGAGGCCCAGGCCAAAACGTTGCAGGCGCTGCTGGACCGCTTCTGCGACACCGACGACGCCTCCGTCGCCCGCCAACTCGATGAGCGCCTTCACGACTGCATCATGCAGATGGCCGACAATCACCATCTGGTCGCGCAGTCACGCCAACTGACGGCGCGAGCCACCCTGGGATTCGGCTCTGAACCCTACCCCGCCGAATCATTGCCAAGGGCAAGACGGGAACATCGTGAACTGGTCCAGGCCATCCTCGAACGACGCGCAGACGACGCCTTCAGCGTCGCCCAGCATCACTTCACACTGACGCTTGCGATCATGGAACATTCACTGGATGGGCGACCGCTCTAGCCCGACTCCCGGGAAAGCGGCTTTGGTGAGGGGTTTGATGAAGGGCTTTGGCGCAGAGCTCAGGCGTAAACGAAGGGGGAATACTGGCCAAGCGGTAGGGACGTCGCACTAGCCTCAATGGCACCTCCCTGGTGGGGCTCCACCTCCACCATTGTCATGGTGACGAGATGGAACCCTGGTCGTTTGAAAACGTTCTTCAAACAGAAAAGTCGGTCGACTTCATGACCACAGATGGCCGTACCACCCAGGGACGACGATAGCGAAGCGGGCCGGCGACGTCGCCTTTTCTCCCATCGCGTCTTCGGGTACGGCCGGTTGCGCACGGCCCTTCAAGGCAATGGGCTAGCCGGAGGCGTCGTCGATCCAGCTATCGACCAGATCACGATTGTCGTTGATCCAGTCCCGGGCACCCTCTTCGGGATCCCCTGTTTCCTCTATCCGAGCCATCAGCGTTCCAAGGCTATCATCATCCATATGCCAGGCATTGAGCACCGATGTCAGCCAGGGATCATCCTCGTCCAGACCGGGGCGTGCCATCCAGTAGATGTCCTCGTTGTCACCATAGATCCCCTTGGGATCCTCGAGGTACTTGAGGTCGTACTCGGCGAAGGCCCAGTGAGGACTCCACAGCGTCACCACCATCGGCTCTTCGCGGCTGTAGGCACCATCAAGCGCCGCCATCATCGCCGGTCCAGAGCTATTGATCTGGTCAAAGGGCAAATCATAGGCGCTGATCACGTCGTCGGTCAGGCCCGCAATGGCAGACCCCGAATCGATGCCAAGAATTGAGGGGCCGCCCTGATACTCGTAACGCTCAGCCTGTTCCTTCAGCTCGGCAATGCTGTCGATATCGGCGTAGCTTGGGACCACCAGCCCCAGGCCAGTCCCGCGATACCAGACATCGTGGACGTCGATGCGATCGCGGTATGGTTCCAGAAAGGGCGCATCGGTGGTCGGCAACCAGATCTCGAGTGAAAGGTCGAAGTCGCCACTGGCAAGACCACTGTAGAGCACACTCTTGCCGACATCCGACAGCTCGATGTCATAGTCATGCTCCTCCTCGAGGAGAATCTTCCACATGTTGGCAACGGCGATGTTTTCGGCCCAATTGTTGGTGCCGATGGTCAGTGACTTGTCGTCGGCAACGGACACATTGCCAGCAGACATGACACCCAGCGCCAGCAGAGTTACGGAAAATTTCTTCATGAAAACTCCTTCTTCTGATTGTCGGCAAGGCAAGTGGAAAAGCCTAGCATGAGACGATGCTGATCAAGCCGACGCATTTCTCATACCTTGCATGAGTTAACGGAATGCGCCACCCACGATCGGTGGCGCATCCTGGGGATCGTCAGCCCAGCAGACGGGCATCGAATGGATAGTCCGACAGCAGCTCCACCTGGCCGTCTTCGCGGACGTATAGCTGTTCTTCGAGCTTCACCCCTTCGCCCCCAGCTTCATGACCGATGAAGCTCTCGACACACAGGGTCATGCCGGGTTCGATAACGCCGTCGTAGCCCTTATCGTCGATGTCCTCGCGGTGCACGATGTAGGGATACTCGCCATTCATGCCGACCCCGTGAGCCAGGGCAAAGTAGCGGCGAGACTTGTAGGCGGGAGGAATCTCCCAGGCACGCTCGGCGTATTCCTTGAAGCTCACCCCAGGCTTGAGATTAGCCATGTTGGTCTGAATCTGGTCGTACGCCATGCGATACAGATCTTTCTGCGTCTGAGATGGGGCATCACGCCCGCACAGGAAGGTGCGCGAAAAGTCGGCGTAGTAGCCGTAGCGTCCGACCACATCGGTATCCAGCGCTACCAGCTCTCCTGACTGGATACGGCGGTCGGAACACTCCTGAAACCAGGGGTTGGTTCTCGGCCCGGAGTTCATCAGACGCGTCTCGATAAAATCCGCATCGGTCGCGACGATATGCTGGTGCAGCTTCGACCAGGCTTCGTTCTCGGTCACGCCGGGCCGAATGCTGGCCTCAAGTTGACGCACGCCCTCCTCCACAGCACGCAACGACGAGCGGATCATCTTGATCTCATTGGGCACCTTGTAGGCACGGGCCTGCTCGAGTGGCTCCTGGGCATCCAGCACCCGGTAACCACGCTCCTTCAGCGCAAACGCCGCCTGGGAGGTCGCGCTCTCCAGTGCCACCTTGCCGCCACCGCCGCACTGGCGCTGAATCAGGTCGTCGATTTCATCGGCCCAGGCCTCGGTGACCGCGTGGGTATTACGCTCGTTGAAGTAGTACGAGATCGCCTTCGCCGGACGGATCTCGTCGATCGTCGGCAGATGAGAGGCCAGATGCTCGCACCCGGAAAACTCGAACAACACTACCGGCCCCTCGGCGGGCACGAAGGCATAGCGCGCCGGGTTGCGCGAGCTGTAGACCTGCATGTTTCTGGAACCGGTGGCATAGCGCACATGGGCCGGGTCAAACAGTACCGCGGCTGAAATGTCGCGCGACTTGAGCTGAGCCCGTACGCGAGCAAGCCGGTCAAGCAGGATCTGCGGGATCTCCTGCTGCGTCGGTTCACAGTCTTCGGGGCGATGGGTCGGGGGCAGGATGCCCATTGCGTCCAGATCCATATTCATCAGCGTTGCTCCCTGGGATTGAATGGCGAAGAGGCTCAGTCGAGCAGGCCATCGGCGCGTTCGGCCCGATCCTGTTCGGCCTGGATATGCAGCTCGGACACCCGGCCATACAGCTGGCGGGTGCGCTCGAGACGACCGACCACGCCAGGCGTCTTGGAATACGCAAAGATCGCCGTCAGTCGCGGCGTGTCACCCTCCACACGAGTCACGCGATGCAGGCTGAAGCGCCCCTTGAACAGCTGAAGATCACCGGGTTGCAGGTCCAGGCGACGCACGCCTTCACGTGTTTCGCCGCGAATCACCGCGCCGACTCCCTCGTAGTTCTCCTCCTGGGGCGTACGGATGTCCGGGCAGTACTCGAAGCTGCCGCCTTCTTCTGGCGCCTGGGTCATCATGGTGACGATGAATTCATTGGTGTCGTAGTGCCATGGCTGCTGGGTGCCGTCGGGCAGCACGTTGAGCACCAGCCCGGCATAGGGATCGGCATACTCATACACCTTGTCCTCGCCAAGGCAGCGGGCGACCAGCGACTTCATGCCTGGCGAAACGTACATGCGCTGCATGATGCGATCCGCCGTGATCATGTCGCGGGTCACGAAACCGCTGGTGCGGGTCATGAACAGCCGGCGAGGATCCTGCTCAGGCAACTCGGGATCGTCAGCGGTAAAGTAGGCGTTCACCTCACGGCTGTTGTAGAAGCTCTTCTGCGCCAGTTCATGGCACTCCTCGCGCATCTGCGCCAGTCGGTCCTGGCGCAGGAAACCGCGAAGCACCGCACAGCCCTCGCGATCAAGGTCCTTGCGGGCCGTGGCGATGGCCGACAGCAGGACAGGATCATCAGGACGATCGAGAGGATAGCGTTCGCTATCGACCAGGTCTGTCAGGTCATGGCGTTCGGCATCGGCCAGTTGCTGTGCAGTAAGCATCAGGGTTCTCCTCGGTGAGCCGGGGAAGGGACGACCAGTCGACGCTGGTCTCGTCTTGGGTTCAGCGGCATAGTGGGGAAACTTCAATCATCGAGGAAACGATTCGTTCCGATGCATTCCATCGACAAAACCGATGGGCATAGCCTGCCGATCCTGGACACCGAACTGCTCAGCGCCTTCGTGGCGGTGATCGAGAATGGGGGATTCACGGCGGCCGCCCGGCAGTTGCACAAGACGCAATCGACCATCAGCCAGCGCATTCGCACCCTGGAAGAGCGCGTAGGCAGTCCGCTGGTATATCGCACCAGCCGTCAACTCAGCCTGACCGAGGATGGCGAGATCTTTCTGGTCTACGCGCGCCGCCTGCTGCAGTTGCAGCGCGAAGCCATCAGCGCTCTCGGTCATGGGGATCGCGACGGGGTGATTCGTTTCGGACTGCCTGAAAACTACGCCGAGATCTGGCTGCCGCGACTGCTGGATCGCTTCGCTCAGCGCCATCCTCGTATTCGCCCGCATATCCACTGCCGCATGTCGAGCGAGCTGATAGAGGCACTCGAGGCCGGCGAACTCGACCTGGCGCTCACGGTGCGTCACGCCAATCATGGCAATGGGGACATCCTGGCCGCCGAATCCCTGGTGTGGGCCGCCCATCGCGACTTCGATCACGACCCTCAGGCAGCGCTACCGCTGGCGCTGTTCCCCGACCACTGCCCCTACCGGCAACGCGCCCTCGACAGCCTGACGCGCCAAGGTCGCCAGTGGTCGCTGCACTACACCAGCCAGAGCCCCACCGGCCTGCGCATGGCGGTGAACCAGCGCGACGCAGTGACCGTCGCTGATCGCCGCACCCTACCCGATGATTGGCGCATACTCGGCGACACCGATGGCCTCCCGCCGCTGCCACCGGCCGAGCTCGAGCTCCATCGTTCGCCAAGCTTCCAGCACCCCGCAGGGGACGAACTGATCATGCTGATCCGTGAACTGCTGACCTCTGACACAACGATCGGCTGAAGCGAATTGGCGCGTTTCCAGTGAGCATCGACGCCACACTCACGCAGGTGGATCGCTGATCTCCTGGCGCAGCCAGCGACGAAACAGCGCCATGTTGGTGGAATCCTGCTGCTCTTGACGCGTCACCAGCCAGTAGGACTGATGGCCGGTGACCTCGACGTCCAGCAGTTGCACCAGATCCCCGCGCATCAATTCACGGCCGATCATGTGGCGATCGGCCACCGCCACCCCGATGCCATTGATGGCCGCCTGGATGGCGAGCTCGAGGACGTCGAAGGCCAGCCCCCCATCTGTCTCGACGCCTTCGATGCCTGCCGCTCGCAGCCAGTGCTGCCAGGTCTGGAAACGGTCATCGTCTCGAAGTACATGCAGCAGGGTATGACGAGTCAGATCCACCTCACGCCCTCGCCGCCCCTCCAGCAACTGCGGGGCACACACCGCCACATGGGATTCCTGCATCAGCAGCTCGGCGTCGAGCTCCGGCCATTCGCCGGCGCCGAAGCGAATCACGCCGTCCATCTCGGCATGATTCAACAGATCATCTTCGAATCGGGTGGTGATCGACAGGTCCAGCGAGGGGTGCAGCGCGTGCAGCCGACCGAGCCGCGGCACCAGCCAGCGACTGGCAAAGGTCGGCGGCACATTGATCCTCAAGTGGGATAACTGCTGCTGGTCCTCCAGCGCACCGACGGTCCAGGCGATCCGATCAAAGGACTGCCTGAGTACCGGCAGCAGCCGATTGCCTGCAGCGGTCAACCGCAATTGCCCGCCACTTCGGTCGAACAGCGCCACTCCGAGCTGCTCCTCGAGCAGCTTGACCTGGCGGCTCACGGCGCTCTGGGTCACACACAGGCGGGTCGCTGCCTGGGTAAAGCTCAGACACTGGGCGGCGGCCTCGAAGGCCTTGAGGGCGTTGAGTGGTGGTAGTGAACGCTGCATGGGCTCCCCTTAGAAAAACTCGTGACGAATCATCAATTCTGCACAAAACATCGAAGAATACCCCGATCTTCATGACTTTTACGAATGGTGCGACTGCAAAATGGTCGTTTGTTGCAGCGTCTGCTGCTGCCTAGGATGCCGACTACAGTTCATGACCTCGGGAGATTCACACGATGACAGAGCGCTCATTGACCGACTGGCAGCAACTGGCCAGTAGCCTGAGCCTGCCGCACCAGGCCTACCTGGGCGGTCAGTTCTGTGACGCGGCCGGTGGGGCGACCTTCACCGCCGAGAATCCCGCCACCGGCGAATCCCTCGTCGCCGTCGCCGCCTGCCAGGCAGAAGACGTCGATCGTGCCGTCACGATTGCCCGTGACACCTTCAATGCGGGGACCTGGCGCGACCTGCCACCCACCGAGCGCAAGGCTTATCTGCTGCGCTGGGCGCAATTGATCGAGCAACACACCGACGAAATTGCACTGCTCGAGACCCTCGAGACCGGCAAACCCATCTCTCAGACCACCAGCGTCGATATCCCTGGGCTGATCGGTGGTCTGCGCTACTACGCCGAGGCCCTCGACAAGCTCTACGGCGAGACCGCCCCGAATGGACCTTCCAGCGTGTGCATGATCGACCGGGAGCCGGTGGGCGTGGTCGCGGCGGTAGTGCCCTGGAACTACCCCTTGATCATCGCCGGCTGGAAGATCGGCCCGGCGCTGGGTGCAGGCAATTCCCTGATCCTGAAGCCCGCCGAGCAGTCCAGCCTGGCGACGTTGAAGGTTGCAGCGCTGGCCGCCGAGGCGGGTATTCCCGACGGTGCCTTCCAGGTCGTCACCGGACTCGGCCACGAGGCCGGTGAAGCCCTGGGGCGCCACATGGACGTCGATGCGGTTGGCTTCACCGGATCCACCGAGATCGGCAAGCGGTTTCTGGCCTACTCGGCGGAATCCAACATGAAGCGAGTCGGCCTGGAGTGCGGCGGCAAGAGCCCACATATCGTCACTCGTGACGTCGAGGATCTGGACAAGATCGCGATGTATGTCGCCTACGGCGTCTGGTACAACCAGGGCCAGACCTGCCACGCCGGCACGCGACTGATCGTCGACCGCGAGGTCAAGGAAGCCCTGCTGGAACGACTGGAAAGCTGGGCCGACAAGCTGGCACCCGGCGATCCCCTCGACCCCGCCAATCAGATCGGCGCCATGATCGAGCAGCCCCAGCTGGAAAAGGTCCAGCACTACCTGGCCGAGGGCCAGCGGGAAGGCGCGCGGCTACGCTTCGGTGGTGAACGGGTTCACCGTGACAGCGGCGGCTACTACCTGACACCGGCGGTGCTGGATGACGTCAGCAACGATATGCGTGTGGCCCGCGAGGAGATCTTTGGTCCCGTACTGGTGGTGCTCACCGTGGATTCACTCGATGAAGCCATCACCATTGCCAATGACACCGACTATGGTCTGGGCGCCGCTATCTGGACCGACAAATTGAGCGACGGCCATCGCGCCGCCAAGGCCTTGCGCGCCGGTACCGTGTGGGTCAACTGCTATGACCACACCTCCATCAACGCGCCCTTCGGCGGCTTCAAGCAGTCGGGACAGGGCCGCGACAAGTCGCTTCACGCCTTCGACAAGTACACCGAACTCAAGACCACCTGGATCGAGATCTGAGGAGCCCAGCATGCGACAGGACTACGCAAACGGCCGCCAGGCTCCCGTCTTCGCAGGCCCCGGCTGCCTATCTCGCCTCCCGGAACTGCGTCGACAGCACGCAGCCAAGCGCTACCTGCTGATTACCGACGCCGGACTCGAGGCCAGCGGTGTGCTCGCCCCCTTTGTGGCCGAACTGGAGCAGGATGCAGCGCTTAGCCGCTTCGTCGCTCCTCCTGGCGAGCCTACCGTGGCGACCGTCGACCAGGCGGCTCGGGTGGTCCGCGAGCTCGACGCTCCGCTGGTGATCGGCATCGGCGGCGGCACCGCACTGGACATCGCCAAGCTGGTGGCGGCTCTGGCGGGAAGCCCCGGACAAATGGATCAGTATCTGCTGGGCCGCAGCCCGTGGTGTGGCAGGGCACCGGCGGTGATGGTCCCCACCACCTCCGGAACCGGGAGTGAAGTCACCCGCACCTCGATACTGGCCGACGACACCGGACGCAAGATGTGGGCCTGGGGTGACGAGCTGCTGCCCGATGCCGTGCTGCTCGACCCGCGACTCACTTGCTCGCTGCCTGCCCCGCTGACCGCGGCGACGGGCCTGGACGCCTTCGTCCACGCCCTGGAGGCGACCACCGGCCGCAATCGCAACCGGCTGATCGAAAGCCAGGCACTGGCCGCCATTCGCCTGATTGGTGCCTCGTTGCCCGAGGCGGTGCATGACCCGCACAACCTCCAGGCTCGCCAACAGCTTCAGGAAGCCGCCTGCCTCGCCGGCATGGCCATCGACAACGGCGGCACCGGCATCGCCCACAACATCGGTCATGCCCTGGGCAGCCTCTACCATCTGCCCCACGGAGTGGCGGTGGCGATCGCCGTCGAGGCGACGCTTGGCTGGTCGGTCACCGGGCATGAAGCCATCTTCGCCCCCAGCGCCCATGCGCTGCTGCCTGGCAGCGGTGCCGAGGAGTTGCCGGCGCTGATCCGCGAACTCGCCGACGCCAGTGCCTTCGACCTGGCACTCGCGCCGTTTACCGGCGTCGAGATGGACGCCTCGCGATTGGCCGAGGAGATGCGCGACGAGGCCAACGCACCGATGGCCAACAACGCGGCACGCCGACCCGAAGGTGATGACTGGCAGACCCTGGCGGAACTCACCGTTACCAGCTTCCAGCGTCGCCGGCAGCGTCTGCAGCAGGGTTCGTCCGCCGAAGCGCAGGAGGCACTCGCATGACGACGCCGCGACTCAACGATATGCAGACCCCGCTCTTCACCGCCCCCGGCCAGGCGTGTCGAATTGCACGCATCGAGATCAGCCATCACCAGTTCGAGCTTGATCCCCCCTTTCCCGCAGCCTGGGACAGCCAACCGCGCCGTCGTTTCCCGGCGACCCTGGTGCGGGTGATCGACAGCGAAGGACGCGAAGGGATCGGCTCCGGGGATGTGATGTACGGCTTTGATGACTTTCGTCATCTGTTCATCGGCGAGGATCCACTCGATCTGGAGCGCCACGCTGGCGTGATCGATAACATCGGCTTCCACGCTGGCCGCTGCTGGCCCCTGGAGGTCGCCCTGTGGGACCTCGCCGGCAAGATCCTCGAGACCCCGGTCTGGCGCCTTATGGGCGGTGTCTCGAACCGTTTGCGTGCCTACGCCTCGAGCGGCACCCATCGTCCCCTCGACGAGGTGGTCGCTCTGGCAGAACAAGTGAAGGCGTCAGGCATTGCTGCCTTGAAGCTACGCTTCGGGCGTCCCCGTCTGGAAGAGGATCTGGCCGTGCTCGGCGCCGTTCGCAGTGCCGTCGGCGATGCACTGGAGCTGATGGTCGACTGCAACCAGGGATGGCGCATGCCCTGGGACGTCAAGGCACCCTGGCAGTTTTCCCAGGCGCTGGAAGTGGCCCGGGAGCTCGAGAACCAGGGCGTCTACTGGATGGAGGAACCTCTGTACCGCGGCGACTACGAGGGTATGGCCAGACTGAACGAGGCGACCTCGCTGCACATCGCCGGTGGCGAAATGACACGAGAACCCTACGAGTTCACTGAAATGCTGCGTCAGGGATGCCTCGATGTCTATCAGCCCGACGCCGTCTGCTCGGTGGGCATGCTGGGGTTGGCGCGCCTGGCCCGTCAGATCGTCGACGCCGGCAAGCTGTTCACGCCACATACCTGGGGCAACGGCATCGGCGTCATTGCCAACCTGCACCTGACCGCCGGTGCTGTCGGCCCGGCCGGCGCGCCCTATCTGGAGTATCCCTTCGACCCACCGGAATGGACACCGGAAAAGCGCGACTTCCCGCTGACAAGCCCACTACTGGCAGACAAGGAAGGATGGCTGACGCTGTCGGAGGCTCCCGGCCTCGGCCTTGACCTGGACGAAGAACGCCTGGCCGCCAACCGTGCCGACCAGGCCACCTACCAGTAGTTCGACCCACAGTCGTTCAACAAGGCTGGCACAGATCCAACTCGGCCGAGTTTGCACCACGCCGTCCTGCGTCGACGCCTGGCTTCCCCGCTCCACTGACTCTGGCAGGACGCCCCGTGGCGTCCTGCCAGGGCTTCGCCCTCGCCTCCACAATAAAAGGAGTCGCTATGTTCCATCGGATGCGACCTCTGGTCTTCTGGCCCCCCTTCATCCTGCTGATTCTGTCGCTCGCCGCCAGCATGCTCGATCTAGAGCGTTTTCTGGACGTCACCGGCGGCCTCAACAGCGCCATTCTCGACAACGTCGGCTGGCTGTTCTCCCTTACCTCACTGGTGATGGTGATGACTTGCCTGATCGTCTTCCTGTCCCCTCTGGGACGAACCCGGATCGGCGGCGAAAACGCCCTTCCCATCCTCTCGCCGTGGCGCTGGTTCTCGATCACCCTGTGCACCACGGTGGCGGTAGGCATCATGTTCTGGTCGACGGCCGAGCCGCTCTATCATCTGCATAACCCTCCGGCGTCGCTGGATATCACCGCCAATAGCCTGGATGCGACCCGCTTCTCGCTGTCGACCATGTTCCTGCACTGGTCGTTCACGCCCTATGCCATCTATACCGTTCCGGCAGTGATGTTCGCCATCGCCCACTACAACATGGGCAAGCCCTTCTCGCTGGGTTCCCTGTTCACCCCTATCCTGGGCGATCGCCTTATTGGTCGCCCCGGGCGCCTGCTGGATGCGCTGGCGCTGTTTGCACTGGTCTGTGGCATGGCGTCGTCACTCGGCACCGGCGCCATGACCCTGGCCGGTGGTGTCGACCGTTTCCTCGGCACGGGAACCGGGCCGCTGGCACTGGGCATCGTGACCCTGGCGATCGTGGCGGTGTTCACAGCCTCCGCCGCCAGCGGTCTGCAACGCGGTATCGCAATGCTGTCAGCCCTCAACGCTCGAGCCTTCTTCGCCTTCATGGCCTTCATCTTTCTGTTCGGGCCGACGCGTGACATCCTCGGTTACGGGGTGGAGTCCAGCGGTGCCTATCTCGGCCAGTTCATCGAAAAGAGTCTGTTTACCGGCGCCCTGGCCGATGACCCCTGGCCAAAGGACTGGAGCATCTTCTACTGGGCCAACTGGATGGCGTGGGCGCCCATCACGGCGCTGTTCCTCGGTCGCATTTCGCGAGGCTACACGGTGCGCCAATTCATGCTGATCAACCTGGTCGCCCCCGCACTGTTCGCCATTGCCTATGTTTCTGTCACCAGCGGCAGCATCCTGCACATGGATCTGAGCTCGGGCGGCAGCATGCATGCCCTGCTTCAGGAAAGCGGTCCCGGGGCCATGGTCTACGCGCTCCTCGACGAGCTGCCGCTGGGTGGGCTCAGCGCCATCGCCTTTCTGACAATTGCCTTTCTCTCCTACGTCACCGCCGCAGATTCCAACACCGAGGCCATCAGCCAGCTATGCAGCAACGACAGCCAGGCCGCCCTCGCCGGCGATGGCAACGATGACAATGCCAGCTACCGTCTTCCGCTGAAGATCCTGTGGGGCTGCACCATCGGTGCGGTCGCCTGGATCATGACCAGCTTCGTCGGCGTTGATGGCATCAAGATGCTGTCCAACCTGGGCGGCTTCCCGGCACTGCTGATCGTCATCCTGGCCACGGCGTCATTGCTGCGCCTGGTCAGTATGGGTACCGCTGGCGCAGGCATGGAACGCACCCCCTCGCGCACCTACTCACAGGAGGCCCACGAACGCTGGCAAAGACACCAGCAGCTCAACGAGGCCGTACCGCCCGATAACCAGTGAATCCTCTGTCCCGATTCTCAGGCAGGCCAAGGCAAGGCCTGCCCCATAAACTGAGAGCCTCGGCTCCCGCATCCTGTTCGCCAGGCAACCTCGATGCCGGGCGGCTCGCCCCTTCGCCGCCATCACGTCTTGGCTTTCTACGCCTAAAAAAATGGCCCGCTATTCGCGGGCCATGGTCGTCTCGGCGCGTCCGTCTTCAGGTTTCACAGAACTGCGCCACACCATCCCTGAATGACCAGTCGATGTCCTGGTTCTCGGTGATGGTGATCATGACGTTATGCGGGGGGATGCCGGGGTTTTCGGCAAGTGACTCGACGACCCTGGCGTAGAACGCCTTCTTGTCGGCGTCCGGACGGCCACTTCGCATCACCAGGTGCATCATGACGCGATCAGAATCACGCCGTTGCAACTGCAGGTTCTCCGGCTCGCACTCATTGATCACCTGGTAGCGATCGTCGTCGGGGAAGCCCATGGTATCGATGACGGCGGCGTTAACCTGATCCGCCACGGCCCTGACGTAGTCTCTCGACTTCCCTTTCACTAGATTGATCGTCACAAACGGCATCCACCCCTCCTGCCCCGGTCAATGATTGACGCTCTGTATTCGACGCTGTTGGTTGTCTTTCGTCGCGAGCTCGGCCGACGTCTAGCGATGGCGGAAGACCGGCGCACGCTTCTTGACGAAGGCATTCATGCCTTCCTTCTGCCCCTCGGTGGCAAAGGCCGCCTGGAACAGTAGACGCTCCTGGCGCAGGCCTTCCGCCAGCGGGGTCTCGAAGGCCGCGTTGACCGCTCGCTTGGCCATCTTGACGGCTGGCGCGTTGTAGCCTGCGATGGTGTGCGCCGCCTCGAGGGCAGTCTGCATCAGCTCATCCTTCGGCACGACTCGCGCCACCAGCCCGATCTCCTTGGCCTCCTGGGCGCCGATGTTGCGACCGGTCAGCACCAGGTCCATCGCCATCGCCTTGCCGACCGAACGTGCCAGTCGCTGGGAGCCACCGATGCCGGGCAGGATCCCCAGCTTGATCTCGGGTTGCCCGAACTGGGCGTCGTCGGAGGCGATGATCATGTCGCACAGCAGGGCCAGCTCGCAGCCGCCGCCCAGCGCAAAGCCGGCCACCGCAGCGATGATGGGCTTGGAAATCTGGCGCACCTCGTCCCAGGGGGCCAGGAAGTCATCCATGTAGAAATCGGTGAACGACTTCTCGGCCATCTCCTCGATATCGGCGCCGGCCGCGAAGGCTCTCGGGTTGCCGGTAATCACGATGGCACCGATGCCGGGGTCGGCGTCCAGCTCGCGCAGTACCGCTAGCGTTTCTTCCGCCAGTTGGCGATTGAGTGCGTTCAAGCTTTTCGGGCGATTCAGGATGATCAGCCCGACCCGTTCACGGCGTTCCACCACGATCATCTCTGGCTCACCGTTACCTGCCTCAAACGAAGCCTCGGAGGCAACATTCCGTGTTTGTTCTTCGACCTTCTTGTTCATCTCTTGTCTCCTGACGTTACCCGTAAACCAGCTACGTATCGGTTCGATACGCTCCCACCTGCGGCCGCAACCTCGCCTGGTCGTGATGCGACCTGACTGCGCCGCGCCACACCGGATATTCACGACCCGATATCGCCAAGCGGCGTACATCTGATGAAAAAACGCGTCTGACGACTATGGTTTTCCGACCCGCTTGCCCAGATCTCGAGCGGGTTCTTGACCCTGTTTGTCGGAGGCCGACTGGCCACCCTTTATCCGGGTGGCGGCGCTGCCACTCGCCTTGCGCGAGTCTTGCCTGGCCATCGCTGCTTGATCGCTCTGGGCTCCTTGACGTTGCCCCGAAGATGTCGCGCCGGCCTTGGCCGACCGCGCCTTGCCGGCTTGCCCTGGCGTGGAAGGCAGGCAATAGGAACCGTGACGCGCCATCAACTCATCGAGAATGGCCTGTCGATGTTGACCCAGGCCTGGCGCCACCAGCGGTGTGTCGCTGCCAAGGTCCACCCTGCCGGTCATCTTTATCGGGTTGCCCGCCGTCCTGAAGGGCTTCCCGGCGCTTCCCTGGACCTGGACGATCATGTTTCTCGCCTTCAACTGGGGATGATCGAGCAGTTTGTCGATGGTGTTGATCGGTGAGCAGGGAACGCCTTCCTCGTTGAGCAGGTCGACCCAGTGCTGCACGGGCCTGGTCGTCAGGATGCGCTCCATCTCCTCCACCAGCGCCGGGCGATTCTGGCAGCGAAGATCATTGGTGATGAACCGGGGATCGAAGGCCAGTCGCGAGGCGCCGATGGCATCGGCCATCAGCAGAAACAGGGTGTCGTTGCCGGCGGCGATGACCAGCTTGCCATCCTCGGCCTTGAAGCTTTCGAAAGGCGCCAGCGACGGGTGGCAATCACCGGTTCTATTCGGTACGACGCCTTCGATGTCGTAGCGTGCCAGCGCCGTTTCCATCATCGCCGCCTGGCAGTCCAGCATGCCGATATCGACACGGGTCCCCTGGGCGTCCTTGGTTCGGCTATACAGCGAAGAAATGATGCCCACCGCCGCAAACAGGGCCGCGCTCAGGTCGCCAAAGCTGGTACCGACTCGGGCCGGTTCACCGTCCGGCCAACCGGTCAGACTCATCACGCCGCCCATGGCCTGCACCACCATGTCGTAGCCTGGCAACTCGCTGAACGGGCCGGTGTGGCCGAAGCCTGAAATCGAGGAATAGATCAGGTGAGGATGGGTCTGGGCGAGGCGCTCCGGACCATAGCCAAGACGCTCCATGACCCCGGGTCTGAAGTTCTCCACCAGCACATCGGCCTCGTCCAGCAGGCGCTCCAGCAACTCGCGATCACGCGGCGACTTGATGTCCAGTACGATGCTTTCCTTGTTTCTATTGAAGCAACTGAAGTAGGCACTTTCGTTTTCGACAAAGGGGCCGAACTCTCGTGTGTCGTCACCGGTGCCGATCTTCTCGACCTTGATGACGCGGGCGCCAAGGTCCGCCAGGACCATGGTGCAGTAGGGCCCTGCAAGCACCCGCGAGAAGTCCAGTACCGTCACGCCGTCCAGAGGCCCTTTCTTTGGTTCGTCCAGTGGTGTGTTGGCCATCAACTTGTCTCCTGTGTTGTTGTATCGAGCGCCAGCGTCAGCTGGCGACTGGCCACACCGGAGGCACGGTGGCAGGCGTGCTGATGGCCCGGAGAGGCACGTTCACCGATCTGGCCAGCGACGAGATGGGAAGCGATAGCGGTCATGGGGATCGGCCCTTTATAAAATTTGTTTAATCTGCACCGAGGGAATCGACCCTTGGTGGGGCTCCTTCTTGGTTATGCCCCAGAATATGGTGACTACAGACCAGTACAATTCAGTTATTCGCAATCCAGATATAAGTTTTGAAAATATCAAAACCCGCTAAGTGAGAACCCGATACGGTACTCACCGCCCGAGGCGCGCCATCATCACGATGGTGTGCCCAGCCGATCGATATCACGACGGCATCTTCCGCTGGTGAACATGTCCTGGCGTTGCATCTAAAGTTGAAGCCACAAACAACGACGCCCGGGGGACCGGGCGGTATTGGGCGTGCACGGGTTGGGGATGGTGTTCGAGCGCCGTTGCCTGGCCATCGGGGTGCAGGGGGCGGACAACTACCGCAAGGGGCTTGCCGTGGGGGCTGTCGAGCAGGCCGATGTGTCTTCATGGCCTGAAAACGGACGCGGACGGTCTGAGGAATCGCTTTCAGGCCCCAGCCGCGCCCTGTTGCAGATCTTAAATCGCCTGCCATGCCTCCGGCAGTTCCACATACCCACTCACTGCCGATCCGACAAAGGAGGCGGCAGCCTCGAGTCCGGCCAGCGCCATGGCGCCACCATGCCAACCGAAGATGCCTTCGCCCGAGGCACGAGAAGATTCAGCGCTGAAGGAAGCCTCGTCATCGAACAGGTCACCAAGGTGAAGGGCGTCATCACGGGCCCCGGCCGAGGAGACGCTATCGCCGGCATCGGCAAGCGCGACCTCTTCCCTCGACCACTCGCCGCCTTGGCCGTCCTGAGGTGCATCGACGAAGGCAATATCGCGATCGAACCAATCGAATCGAAACTCGTCTTCCAGACGATCGTCTTCGATAACGTAGCGCAGGCCGGGACCGGCACCGCGAAAGCCGCCGCCGTACTCGAACTCGATGCGCTCGATGCCGCCCGCCAGGGTCAGGGAATCATGGCCGGACACGCCAATCCGTCCATCATCCAGCCGGTAGACCTCGTAGTCGTCCGCCTCTCCCTCGAATAACAGGGTGTCGGTGCCCTGCCCCCCTTCGACCTGGTTGGTGCCGGTCGAGACCCGGATCTGGTCGTCTCCAGCAAAGCCTTCGATGTAATCATCGGACGCGCCGTCACGCAGCAGGTCGTCAAAGACACTGCCGACAATAAAGGCCGGCGCGCCAGCGTGATTGGATGTCGGCGAGTCGATATCGCCCACCCAGTGTATCGCGCGCCCAGCGGCACCAAGCGAGGACACCACCACTACGCTGTCCTGACTCATCAGCTCATAAAACGATGAGGAGACAATGCGCGCGACCGCGTCCGATGTGATGCCACCGAGATGCGCGCCCCAGGCGAAAGGGTTCAGCCCGCTGTCGCTGGCTAACAGCCAGGGTGACTTGCTGTAGACAGCATCGAACAGCACCAGATTGTCCACGGAGCTTGAGTAGTTCTCATCGTTGTTTTCCAGAAAGCCATCGAAGCCCTCGAGCGCCGACTTCAGATCCTCGTGGTCACCGACGAAACGATGGATGACGTCGTTCTCGAAACCGATATTGAGCACGTTGTCGGCTTCGAAGATCAGCGGTGACGCATGGCCAAGATAGTGACTGTCAGCGAAGAACCCACCCGCCAACTGATCCGAGAAGCGCGCCTGAATATTGGCCAGCGCTCCACCCAGGCTGTAGCCGGTAATGATGGCGTCATCACCCTCAAGCCCATGCTGGTCCATGAACGACGCCACCCCGGACAGCACGGGTGCCATGGTCTTCGCGATCTCCTTACCGGAATTCAGAAAGGAGTAGTCGACGATATCTACCGGGGCATTGGTACCGGCATAGGACACGCTGACGCGGCTGATGTTGCCCAGGGCGTCCTGCTCGGCCAGGACCTTGAGCTGGGGGCCACGGGAGACATTGCCGAGCAAGGGGCTCTGAAGCGTGATGTAGCCATCGACGTCCACCAGAGAGGATGGCAACCCCAGTTCGCTGGCCGAGACTTCTCGCCAGCCTCCCGGTAGGCCACTGGTGACCTGATTGGCTGAAAAGGTCCCCGGTCCTGCGATGTTGTCCAGGGTCACCAGCATCTGCCCGAGGGGAAGCCCGAGCGCACGGTCTGTCTGCGAGTAGGTCGCCAGCGCATGCGAGGTGACGGCGAGCTCGGCAGAGGCCGACGAGTCAAGCCCGGAGATCGTAAAAAGTGGCATAGAACATCCTCACCTGTGAACTTCAGCACAAGAAAAGACAACAGCCTAGCCCAGTTTCTACGCTTTCCGACCCCATCATTGCTTCACCGACTTTTCAGGCAAAGCAGCTGCGATAAAGCGTCGAAAAAAGAAGCGATATGGAAAGAAGATTCCTCCCATCCATCTTGTATTTTACGAGCTATCAAGACGATGAGTTTTACCGGACCACCATGCCGGAACCAGTGTCGATCGCTGCGTAGATGTGCCCGAACGGTGCCCTGGCAATGGCCTGAAAAACATCTGGCCGGCCATTGCTGGCGTATATCTGCAGCCGGTATCGGCCTCAACGGTAGTGCCTCGACTGCGGTAGAATGGCGTTTTTTACGCTGGAGCCAGCGTTCGATGAAGGCCCGTCATCTCCCCTCGACCACCACGCTTCAGTGTTTCGAAGCCGCCGCCCGGCACCTGAGTTTCACCCGGGCGGCGGATGAGCTGAGCATCACCCAGAGCGCCATCAGCAAGCAGGTGGCCCAGCTCGAGGACTACCTGCAGCACAAGCTCTTCCGTCGACTCAGGCGCACCCTGGTGCTGACGCCGGAAGGCTCGCTGTACCTGACCGAGGTGCGCAAGATCCTGGCCCACCTCGAGATGTCGGCCAACGCCATCATGACCTACAGCGGCCACGGTGACGTGCTCAAGGTGGCCACGCTTCCCACCTTCGGCACGCGCTGGCTGTCGTTGCAGCTACCGGCCTTCTTCGAGGCTCACCCCGGTATCACCCTGCACCTGTCCGACCGCGTGGAGACCTTCGATCTGGAAAACGAAGGCATCGACGTAGCGATCTTCCACGGCCACGGCAGCTGGCCCAACCTCGAGTGTCACAAGCTGTTCGAGGAAGAAGTCATGGCGGTCGGCGCACCCGGCTATCTGGCGCGCCAGCGCATCGACAGCCCCGCCGATCTGGCCAACTGCCGGCTGCTGCACCTGTCGACCCGCCCCGACGCGTGGCACCGCTGGTTCGACGAACAGGGCATTCGCACCGATCGCAGCTACCACGGCATCCGCTTCGAGACCTTTCAGACGCTGATTCGCACGGTCATGGCCGGCGGCGGCCTTGCCCTGATTCCACGCTTCATGATCGACCATGAACTGGAAGCCGGCGCCCTAGTCCCCGCCTGGCCCACCCTGTTGCGCGGTCCCAACGCCTACTACCTGGTCTATCCCGAGCACCTGGGAGAGCTCGCCAAGGTGCGCCAGTTCGTCGACCACCTCAAAGGCTGCGCCGCGCCACAGGCCCCGTCCGAGCAGGCCCGGTCAAAGTAGCCCCCCGCGAGTAGTCCCCGTCCGGGCTAGCTCCGCCCGAGTAAGCCCCATCCGAGTAAGCCCCGTCCGAGCAGCTACCAGGGGCGTCGCCGGCTGAGACCCTCCGTTTTCGGTGGCTCGGCACATGGCCTGGCCCCTTCGCTGCTCCTGCACGAAAAGTTTTCTTCTGGTTGTAAGGTCCCGCTTTCAGATGCGACACAGCCTCCCACGGCGCTCGCCCATCGAGCGCCACCCCCTAGAAGACGACCAAGGAAGCTCAGATGCACACTGAAGGAAACGAGATGGCGGGCCTCAAGGGCGGGCTGCTGGCGATGCGTATCGGCATCTTTCTGGTACTGCTGGTCTGGACCCTGAGCAAGTTCATCAACCCAAGCCAGGGTAGCGGGATCATGGACAAGTACTTCGGCATCGCCGGCGTCGGCACCGCCGTCGTGGTGGCGCTAGGTGTGCTCGAACTGGTGCTGATCCTGGCCTTCGTCAGCGGCAGCTTCAAGCGCATAAGCTATGGTGGCGTGCTGCTGGTACACGGCGTCTCGACGCTGGTGACCATCCCGGCGATGGTGACCGATCCCTTCGGCCATATGCTGTTCTTCGCCGCCCTGCCGATGCTGGCCGCCTGCTACACCCTCTATCGACTGCGCGACCACGACACCCTGCTGACCCTGGAACGCCCGGCGCCCCTCGCCACCGCCTGAGGCGACGTCGCCAGAACAGACGCGCCCCCGATGAGCAACCACTTGCTCACCGGGGGCGCTTGATGTAGCGACTTCGGTAGCTCACTACTGGTCCACTGCGAGGCTCCAGACGCCTCTCGGGCTCACTGAGTGGTCACCCCAGGCACCCAGGTCTTCCGCTCGACCCAGCCAAGCAGGCTTGCCACACTGGACGTCAGCACAAGATAGATGATCCCCGCCCAAAGAAACACGTGGAAAAAGTCCAATGTTCGCGAGCCGATATCCTGAGCAATTGCAGTAATCTCAACCACGCCTATGGTATAGGCAATGGAAGTGAACTTGAGCTCGATGATCGCTTCGTTGGACCACTGAGGTATCACCCGCCGTAACGCCTGCGGCAACATGACGTGTCGGATAGCCTGCCATTTGATCATCCCGCACGCCCTTGCGGCGGTCAATTGCCCTGAAGGCACCGACAGGATCGAACCACGAAAGTACTCAGCCTGGTAGGCGGCACTGTTCAAGGTGATGGCGATCACCGCGGAGGTGAAAGCATCAAAGACAATGCCTACGTGGGGGAGACCCAGATAAATAAAGAACATCTGGACCAGCATCGGCGTCCCGCGAAAAAGCTCTATATATGCGGTACTGATCCAGTACCAGACTCGCCCGCCGTAGACACGCGCCCAACACAGCGCAAGCCCGAGAAAGAAACCGAGCGTGATCGCAATCGCCCAGAGGGCGAGGGTGATCGGAACCCCTGTGAGGAGTTGCGGCAGCCACTCAAGGCCAAAGCTCAAAAAATCCATCATAGCGCTCACCCATGCTCTGCGATGACGTTGAGGAAAGCCCTGGTGCGCTCATTCTCTGCGCCTGTGAACAGGGTCTGCGGGTCACCCTGCTCAACGATATAGCCCTTCTCCATAAAGATGATCTCGTCGGCAGCCTGACGTGCAAAACTCATCTCGTGAGTTACCACGACCATCGTCATCCCGTCACTGGCGAGTTGCTGCATGACTTTGACCACTTCCCCCGTCAACTCCGGGTCCAACGCTGATGTAGGTTCATCAAACAGCAGCACGTCAGGGTCCATCGCCAGCGCCCTTGCAATAGACACACGCTGCTGCTGACCACCCGAGAGTTCTGCCGGATAAGCATCTGCCCTGTCCGACAACCCCACTCGCTCCAACTCCTCGTAGGCGCGACGAGTCGCCTTATTTCGCTCGACTCCATTTACCCTGATTTGGCAAATTCGTACGTTGTCCAAGACGGTGAGATGGGAGAACAGGTTAAAATCCTGGAAAACAAAGCCGATCCGCGCCCGCATCTTGTCGATATTACTGTCGGTGACTTCTTCTCCCTTGAGGTAGACCTTGCCATCGTCGGGGTTAGTGAGATGGTTGATACTTCGCAAAAGCGTACTTTTTCCTGATCCGGATGGACCAATAAGAACTTTTGTTTCACCCCGATGAAGAGAAAAGCTGATACCTTTCAGGACCTCTACACCGCCATAGCTTTTCTTCACACCTTTTACATCGAGAACCAGATCGCTGTCCATAACATTATCTCTCATCTTATTTTTCGAACCCCGGAACCGACAATTTCCTTTCAAAAGCATAAAGGGCACTATTCCCGGCTCTATTTAGAATAAAATAGAGAAGGGCGACTACCGCAAATACGATGAGGACGTTTCCTTGGGTACTGGTAATTATATAGTGAGCTTGACGCGTCAGTTCGACAACACCGATCACGTACGCCAGCGACGTTTCCTTTATCTGAGATGAAAACTCGTTTGTCCAAGGCCCTATTGCATGTCGTATGGCTTGAGGTAAAACGATATATGCAATCGCCTTGGAACTAGACATTCCCATCGCCCTTGCAGCCAGCATCTGGCCCTCAGGAACAGACTGGAAGGCACTACGAAAAATCTGAGATTGATAAGCAGCAGACCTTAGCCCCATTGCCAAAACTGCTGCAGCGAAAGCGGAGATATCGTATACCCCAGATAATCCATAGAAAAAAATGAACAGCATTATAATGATTGGAATACCACGAAAAATTCGCTCGTAGACGATCAGCGGCCACTGAACAAAACGAGAACGTGGCCCGTACAGCTGTATCAAGCATATAGCTAGGCCAAGAAATAAACCTATAACCAAAAGACAGAACAAGAGGGCAATCGCGACCCCCAGCCCTTTCAAAAGAAAGGGAAAGTCTCTAATAAGTACATCATAGATATCCATGACATCGGCCCCGATGAAAAAAGGCGCTTCCGGTCGAGGAAGCGCCTACAGCAATATAACGCCAGATTTATTCGTTTCCGAGCTCGGGAAGTCCACTCACCGGCTTGTCATAGGTATCTACGAAATCCGGCATATGGCCAGGAATGGCAGGCGCCACAACCCCGGGGATATAGCTGCTTACGATTTCCTGCCACTCACCAGAGTCATAAATATTCATGATACCCTGGTTCAACTTTCCAAGGACCTCCTGCGGATCATCCTTGGTGACAGCCAGCGCCAAAGGAGCACGAATATAGATCTTGCCAGCCATCTTTACCGGTCGGCCAGAGTTGATATATTCCTGAGCCGACGTATCGTCCACGATGACCGATGAAATCCTGCCGATCGCCATGTCATCGACAGCGGTCACATAGCTGTCGTACTTGGAGAGAGAAACGTCAACATCGCTATTGTTGATAACGTTCTCTTCCATCCATGCCTGCTGGGACGAACCACCTTGAACGCCGACACTAGCGCCACAGCAGACTGCCGTAAAGACATTGGCGTCAGAGTCTTCAGGAACCAACACAACATCGTTGGTTTCCCACCAGGGTATACTGAAATCGATGGCCTCTGCCCGCTCCTCTGTCACAGTCAGCCCAGTCGCCAATATATCAATCTTTTGAGCCGCCAGCGCTGGAATCAGAGAAGGGAACGGCATGTCCTGAAATTCAATCTCAAAGCCTTGATCTTCAGCGATAGCACTCATCGCATCGATGGCAATGCCTTTGAACTCACCACTTTCTACATATGCCCAAGGCGGAAAGGAGGCTTCAATACCCACCGTATATGGGTCTTGAGCCAATGCCGTCGAGGAAATTCCCGTTCCTGCAAGACCCACTGCTGCTAGAGCAAAATAGGTGACCCAGGATGGCTTCTTGTTATTCATAATTGCCTCATATTGTCTAACGAATTTATCGATTAACCAATTCAATATGGTGGCTATAAAGGCCGCATGTCAAGCCAGCGACCTTTCGTTAAAAATGAGTTTATGCATTATCGCGAATAAAACAAAAAAACCTTTGCTCTCCCGCTAAATACAGAAAAAATCCATACTCATTGCTGCTCCGACAAAAAAAATGGCAGGCTGGCGCTCCTTGCCATCTTCTTGGGCACTCACCCACGGTGACAGCCATACCCCGGAGCAGTTCACCATCCGGCATGCCCCGCCCTACTCTCGCTGTGCCGCTCTTTCCGCCAGCGTTGCCACCACCGAGCGCACCTGTTCGTAACCGGTCCTCAACAGGAAGGTGGGGGCACGGCCGTAGCTCTTGATGCCCAGGATATACAGCCCCTGCTCCGGATGGCGGAGCTCCTCGGCGCCGTGGGAGGGTACCGAGCCACAGCTGTGGACGTTGGGATCGATCAACGGCGCCAGACGAACCGGACTCTGGGTGGCCGGATCCAGCTCGAGGCGAAGCTCGGACAACAGCGACAGATCCGGCCGGAAGCCGGTAGCGACGATGACCTCGTCTACCGGCGGCAGGCTCTGACCTTCCCCGTGGATGAGCAGACCATCGGCCCCCTCCTCAAGTCGCTCGATCCTGACCCCGGGATAGGCCTCGATCCTGCCATCGCTCACCAGGCGCTGAACCTCCAGCCCGAGCCGACCACGTTCCTCGAGAGGATCGTCGGCACACCCGCAGAACATCCTGGCCAGTGAATCACCACGGATCGCCCACAGCACCCTGGTATCCGGGGCTGCCTCGCCAAGCTCGGCCAGATCGCGGAGTAGATTGAAGGCCGAATGCCCGGCGCCGACCACCAGCACACGACGGTTGGCGTAGCGATCGCGCCCCTCCTTCAGCACCGCCGGCAGACCGTAGGTCACTCGCTGTGCCCATCGCGCTTCCCCTAGCGCTGGCATGCCGTGGGCCCCCATCCAGTTGGGCTGGCCGAAGGTACCGGAGGCGTCGATGACCGCATCGGCCAAAAGGTCGCGCTCGCCATCGGGGGCTTCGATCCTCAGGACGAACGGCGCCTCGAAGCGCCCCTTGTCCTTCAGCACATCGATCCCGGACCGACTCACGCCCACAACTCTACTTTGCAGGTGTACGCGGTCTCGGAGCTCAGGCAAGTTCGCCAGCGGCTCCAGATAGTGCTCCACAAGCTCCTGGCCGGTCGGGCATGCATTGCCGCCTGGTGGCTGCCAACCCCAAGCCTTCAACAGTGCGGCAGCGTCATGATCAAGATTGCATTCCCAGGGCGTAAACATTCGCACATGCCCCCACTGCCGCAGATGCTCACCGACGCCCGTACCCGCTTCGATGACTACCGGATCGAGTCCATGCGCTAGCGCATGGGCGCAGGCGGCGAGCCCGATGGGGCCACCTCCGATAATCGCGATCCTGCCGCTTGTCTGATTCATCTATCGCTCCTTCAATGAGTGGCATCTAGGCGGGAGTGCCTCGAACCCGACATAAGTTGTTAGTACCAACGATATGGGCAAAAAAACTCAGGTCTCGTCCTCGACAGCACTCAGGGTCCCAGGCCCCGGACCACAGCGCCGTTGCGCGGACTGGGTCAACTGCTGTATCAGGGTCAGCGCCGCCTGACGCATATCCGGGGTGAGTCCTTCGAGCATCGCCCGCTCTTCAGCGATCAGGTCGGCGCGTATCGTCTGGTACAGCGCTTCTCCCTGCACCGTGGGGCGAATCAGTGCGGCACGTCGATCTACTGGATCAGCAACCCGGTCGACATGTCCCTTGCGTACCAGGGCGTCCACCACGCGACTCGCCGTGCTCTTGTCCAGGTACATTTCGCTTGCCAGCCCCTGCAGGCGCAATGGCCCTTGATGGACCAGGGTCTCCAGGGCATAGCACTGGGCCACCGAGAGGTCATAGCCGCAGATGCGATCGCGATCTCGAAACTGGTGGACCCGAATCAGCTGATTGAGTGCGTCATAGAGCGCTCGAGCATCCCGATCGAGGTTCTCACCGCTCGGGAGGTCGAGAGGGTTGTTGCTATCGCTTTGGTTGTCGCTATCGCTTTGGAGAGGCATCGTGTCTCAGGCAGTTTAGTTGGTATCTGCAACGTAAATGACGGCCCTGCGTGGGTCAAGCCGCTCTCTTGCCCCTCCTTCTCCCCTTTTCTTCACACCGGGCGCCTGTTGCCGGTCCTGCGCCCCCCGGGCCGAGCTACGCACTGATGATTCGATAGCTCCGCGCCTTCGGCGAGCGGCATCGCCATATAGAAGGGAACGAGAGAACGCTCAAGCAAGCTGCTACGACCTCATTGACAGCCGGTCACCTGCGGGATAGGTTGAGGTCTGCGCCGATTTGAATCTCAGCTTGCGGGCGCTTTAAAAAATGCAGCTAAAGCGACGCCAGAGGCCCGCTTTAGCTATTGCTGAGCGGGTTTTTTGTTGCCCGAACACTTTTTATTACCGAACAACGTAACGCCGCCGATTTAAGCACCAACTTGCGGGCGGAATACAAGTGCAGCTAAAGCGGCGTGCGACTCCTAACCCCTGGGTCGGCGCTTGCCGACTCACAAGGGGACCAGGAGACAGACATGACCACTTCCACCCGCCCTGCTCGCAGCCTCACCACCTCTTCCAAGCCGTCCGCCCAACTCAAGACACTGTGTCTGACACAGGACGATCTGGTGCGCGCGGAATTTCGCAACGACGTGATTCTTGCGGGTCTCGACAGCCGCTTACGCCACCCCTCGACACCGGATAACACTCGCGACAACTGGCGGCCGTAGAGAGCTGTCGCCTGGAGCCAAATCCAGGTTAGCTTGACGGCCACGAACCCATCTGTGCGTATTACAGCGTCTCCCTCAGGCGTCCGGTACTGCCGGGCGCTTTGCCATCACGGGTATAAAGAAAATGCATGGTGGAGGATAAGCCAGCGCCTCTACTCCGTCGCCGGGAGATGGCTCAGCATGCGCGCCGAACGCTTGCCAGACACCGGAGACCCGCGATGCGAAAGCCAACCTCCCGCCCTGAGTTCGTCATCCAAGAACAGCCCCCGGCCATCGTTGTCATCGACGGCCAGCAGTCCCGCGAAATCAGCCCGCTGTGGCTGCGCGAACGCACCCAGGCGCCGGATCAACTGGAGCCGATGACCCAGCAACGGCTGTTCGACTCCCATGCTATCGACGCGAATCTGGCGCTGACCCAGGCGACCCAGGTCGATGAGCAGCAGGTGGCGCTGGCCTTCAGCGACGGCCATCGCGAGACCTACGACCTGCGCGTCCTGGCCGAGGAACTCGGTGAGAGCGAGCTGTTTCCGGCCGCCGAACCCTGGGACGCCTCGCTCGATCAGAACAAGGTGCGCTTTGACTGGACCCAGGTGCTTGACGACCCCGACGTCTTTCGCGAGTCACTGGATGCCTATCTACGCTACGGCTATCTGGTGCTTTACAAGGTACCCACCGACCCGGAACGCATCCTTCAGGTCGGCAGCCACTATGGCTACGTCAAGGAAACCAACTTCGGTCGCTATTTCGAGGTCTATTCACGCCCCAGCGGCAATGACCTAGCCTATCGCAGCGTGGCGCTTGGTCCCCACACCGACAACCCCTACCGCAACCCGGTGCCGGGTATCCAGCTGCTGCACTGTCTGGTCAACGAGACCAGCGGCGGCCTGTCCACCCTGGTCGACAGCCTCAAGGTTCTCGAGCGGCTACGCCAGGAGACCCCCGAGGGCTACGAGCTACTGAAACATACCCCGGTACGCTTTCGCTTCGTCGACGCCGGCACCCAGCTGGTGACCCAGCGCACCATGATCCAGACCGATGACGACGGTCGCCCCACCGGCGTTCACTACAGCCCGCGCCTGGATGGCCTGCCTCTGCTCTCCGACGCCGAGACACGGCTGTTCCACCGCGCCCGCCAGCGCCTTGGCGAGCTGTTTGCCGACCCGACCTACGAGGTACGCTTCGCGCTCGGCGCCGGCGAACTGATGCTGTTCGACAACAGTCGCGTACTACACGGCCGCACCAGCTATGACAGCAACGAAGGACAGCGCCACCTGCAGGGTTGCTACCTGGATACCGACGGCCCGCGGGAGCGCTTCGCCAGTCTCTTGAAGCAACATGCGTCCATCGAGGAGGTCGCCTGAATGGAAAAGGTCACGTTTCGCCAGATGAAGGACGGGACTCGGGAGGAATACGTCTTTCTCGAGCAACTCGAAGATAACTTCAACCAGGGGTTGGTCGACCGCCTGCTGGACGCGCTGCGCCGACTCGAGAACAGCCTGAGCGGCTACCAGGTGACGCGCCTGGAACACTCGCTGCAGTCGGCGGCACGGGCCGAAGCCGACGGTGCCGACGAGGACATGATCGTGGCCGCGCTGCTGCACGATCTCGGTGACGACCTGGCGCCCTACAACCACTCCCAGCTAGCCGCCGCCATCATCCGGCCCTATGTGCGCGCCGAAGTGACCTGGGTGATCCATCACCACGGACTGTTCCAAAAAGTGTACTATGCGCACCACTTCGGAGAGGATCCGCACGAACGCGATCGCTACCGGGACCATCCCTGGTACCAGAGTTGCGTGAACTTCTGTGAACGCTACGATCAGGCGGCGTTCGATCCGGACTATCCGACGCCACCACTGGAACACTTCGAGCCCATGCTGCGGCGCATCTTCGCTCGCCAGCCCTTCGATCCGGAGGTGATCGGCGAGGAGCATCCGCTGGAGCCATGAGCCACAGGTCTGACGCGGCGGCTCGCCCCGAGCCGCCGCGCCGACAAGGCCGCTCACGGTAGCGGCAGCGGGATCGCCGGCCCGAGGTCCGGCTCAAGAGGACACAGACTATCGCTACTCCAGAATCATCTTCCCCGGGGTCTCCCCCCGACGACAATCCCCACGCGGTAATGGGCACCGACTACAAGGTGACCGAACTCGAACAACGCGGCCCCTTCCAGGGCATGCACCGCGGCATGACGATCACGTCAGGGGCGCTGATCCTGCTCTTCGTACTGTTCACCGGTCTCAGTTCCGACACCGCCGCCGTGGTCTTCGGCACCGCACGCGCCTGGATCGAGGGCACCTTCAGCGGCTACTACCTGGTGACCGTGGTCGCCCTGCTGGTGGTCTGCGCCTTTATCGTCTGCAGTCGCTACGGCAGCATCCGCCTGGGCACCGACGACAGCCGACCGGAGTTCAGCAACTTCGCCTGGTTCTCGATGCTGTTCTCCGCCGGCATCGGTATCGGCATCCTGTTCTTCGGTGTCGCCGAGCCGATCTTCTATCTCGATAATACCGACTCCTTCGGCTACCCCAACAACCCCCACGCAGACATGGCCGGGGCCACCGCCATCGGGCATGAGCGCGCCATCGACGCGCTGCGGGTGACGGTCTTCCATTGGGGGCTGCACGGCTGGGCGATCTACGTCATCGTCGGCATGTCGCTGGCCTACTTCGCCTACCGCAAGGGCCTGCCGCTGGCGTTAAGATCGGCGCTTTACCCCTTTATCGGCGATCGCATCTTCGGGCCCGCCGGGCATCTGTTCGACATCTTCGGCGTGCTGGGCTGCGTGTTTGGTGTGGCCACCTCGCTGGGACTCGGCGTCAGCCAGATGGGCGTGGGACTGGAAAAGCTGTTCGGCATCGACGATGGCCTGCCGACCCAACTGGTGCTGATCGCGGTGATCTCGACGCTGTCGATCATCTCGGTAGTCAGCGGCGTGCAGAAGGGCATCCGCATCATCTCGGTGCTCAACATCTGGGTATCCGCAGTCGTGATCGGCATCTTCCTGTTCGGCGGGCCGACCCTGTGGCTGATCCAGACCTTCGGCGAAACGCTGGCGGACTACGCCACCGAGGTCATTCCCATGGGCCTGTGGTACGCCGAGCAATCCGGTACCAGCGAATGGCAGCAGGCCTGGACCATCTTCTACTGGGGCTGGTGGCTCGCCTGGGCTCCCTTCGTCGGGCTGTTCATCGCGCGCATCTCCAAGGGCCGCACCCTGCGCGAATTCGTCCTCGGTGTGCTGCTGGTACCGACGCTGCTGGCCTTTGTCTGGCTGGTCATCTTCGGCGGTAACGCCATCCACCAGGAGCTGAACGCCGCCGGTGGCGCCGGCACTGCCGGCATCATGGAGATGGTGCGCGCCTGGGATCTGCCGTCTGCGCTGTTCGCCACCGCGGACGGGATCGTCGGCTCCGGCGTCTTCGGCTGGGTGCTGTCGGCCATGATGGTGTTCCTGCTGATGAGCTGGTTCATAACCTCATCCGACTCCGGCACCCTGGTGCTGACCACCATCCTGTCGCTGGGCGATGACGATCCGCCCAAGCTGTTCCGCGTCTTCTGGGGTGTGGTGATCGGCCTGGTGGCCGCCGTGCTGCTGGTGGTCGGTGGGCTTTCCGCCCTGCAGACCGCCCTGATCGCTGCCGCCCTGCCGGTCAGCGTGGTCATCCTGGTCATGACCCTCGGCGTGCTGCTCTCGTTGTTCCGCGAACCCGGCGATCCCTATCGCCAAGGCTTCCGACTGCGCCCGCGCCGGCGCTGACAGGCCGCCCCGTGCCCACATCGGGCACGGGGTCCTGTGCCCCGTCCCTCTCGATCCTCGTCACCTCTCTTCCTCTCTGCACCTTTGCCATCACCATGGCGAACGCATCCACGCCCAACGCATGCCCTGCTTTTCGTCAGTGCGTCTTATCTACCCCGATCTGGCGCCCCCTCAGCGCAACCGCCCCGGGTCTCCCGAGGTGGCACCCTCGCCACGATGCACCGCGTCCAGCAGCCAGTCCCTGACCGGCTCCGTGACCGCGCTGCGCTGGTGCTTGACGCTCAGCCAGTAGCCATAGTCTTCCCGCGTGACCTGCGGTCCCAGGGCAGTGAGCTGGCCGGTGACCAGATACTCCTCGACCAGATTCGACCAGCCCAGCGCCACGCCCTGATGCGCCAGCGCCGCGTTCAGCAACAGCGCGTAGTTGTGGTAGGCGAAGATATCCTCCGCCGGGGGTGGAGAGAGCCCCGCATGGCGGCACCACTGGGCCCAGTCGAGCCAGCGCGGATTCCTGATGTCCTGGTGCAACAGCGAGAGCCGTGACAGGTCCTGTGCCGACAGGGGGCCGGATAGCCCATGTGCCTGCGCGTAGTCAGGGCTGCACACCGGAAAGACCGCCTCCCGGGCCACTAGCCGTCCTTCTTCCTGGGGCAGATAAGGCCCGAAACGAATCGCGATGTCGGCGGCCAGCAGCTGCGGATCGTCCGAGCGGTCGATCGGCATCAGGTGAAAGCTGAAGTCGGGAAAGGCCCGCTTGAGCGCCGGTAGCCGAGGCAACAGCCACAGGTGGGTAAAACCCGCATCGGCTGCGATGACGACCGTTGGCGCTGGCCCCTGGCCGTGGCGCACGAAGCGATCACAGGTGTCTCTGAGGGTGGTGAGACTCGGCGCCATCTCGCGGTAGAAGCGCTCGCCCTCGACGGTCAGGCTCAGCCGGCCGCCGTGCCGGTCGAACAGTACCAACCCCAGGTATTCCTCCAGCCCCCGGATTCGCTGGGAGATGGTCGGCTGGGTGGTTCGCTCGGCCTCCGCGGCGGCGGTCATGGAGCCGAGCCGGGCCGTGGCCTCAAAGGCGATCAGCGACTTCATGGAAGCGGGGTTGGGGTTCATAGGCAGAAGATGTGATGGGCCGGGTAGTTTGCAGGGATGCCCCTGGGGTGACAGACAGCGGCAGACAACGGCAGATAGCACCAGCCATCCAGTGCAAGGCAGGCGGTTGGCGAGCGCGCCGCGAAGGGTGCGGTGATCTGAAGGGGATATGGTGAGGGAACCGGCAGGAAGATGCCAGGCAAGAGGGGCGCTCGGCCAAGTACCACCTGGCCGAGCGTTTGGCATGGGGAAGACGGGTGAACAGCGCTCGATACCGCACCACCACACGGGTGGCGCGGTATCATTCAGCCGTCCAGGGACGCTAGGCGCTGTCCGAAAAGTCGACGAGCGAAGGCACTTTTCAGACAAGCCCTAGAGCTTGACCGTCACGTTCTTGTTCCTCAGGTAATTGTCGAGTGCCAAAAGGCCCTTTTCTCGGCCAAACCCTGAGTGCTTGGTGCCACCGACCGGTGCGTATATTCCGCCGGCAAAGTACTGGTTGATGGTGACCTGACCTGCATCGATCTCGGCGGCAAGTCTAAGCGCCCTGGCGACATCGCGGCTGTAGACACAGGCGGCAAGGCCGTAGTCGGTGCCATTGGCAATCGCGAGGGCTTCCTCATCGCTGGCGACCACCTGCACCGCCAGGACCGGACCAAAGATCTCTTCCTGCACCAGTCGATCATCACGCTCCAGTCGATCAATCACGGTGGGCTCAAAGAAGAGCCCCTTGCCGCTCTCAGGGTCACGGGTAACATTTCCGCCACAGCGGATGGTCAAGCCGCGCGCCTTGGCGTCGTCGACGAAGGAGGCAATCTTGGCCAGGTGGCCGGCGGAGTTGATGGCGCCGATGTCTCGTCCCTTGAGGCCATGTCCCAATGTCAGCTCCGCCACTCGCGGCAGAAAGGCCTGCATGAAGGCTTCGTGCTGGGACTCGTGGATCACCAGGCGTGAACCGGCGGTGCATACCTGGCCTGCGTTGTAGTAGATCGCCCAGACCATGTCCTCGGCGACCTTGTCGATATCGGCGTCGGCCAGCACCACGGCAGGGGACTTGCCGCCCAGCTCCAGCAGCACGCTGGAAACATTGTCGGCAGCTGACTTCATTACCTGCTTCCCGGTCGCAACCGAACCGGTAAAGGTCACGTGCTGAACCAGACGATGGGATGTCAGGGCATCGCCAATATCGTGACCATAGCCGGTCACGACATTGACCACACCGTCGGGCAGGCCGGCTTCGCTGAACAAGGCCGCCATGACCAGCGTGGACAGCGACGTCAGCTCGGACGGTTTGACGACCGCAGTACAGCCGGCCGCCAGTGCCGGGGCGATCCCGCGTACGGCGGTCAACAGCGGAAAGTTCCACGGAGCGACGTGGGCGGTCACCCCCACCGGCTCGCGACGATTGATCGAGACAAACCCGTCGCCCAGGGGGGTGGTGCTTCCCTCGATCTTGTCGGCTAGCCCTGCATAGTAGGCGAGCTGTGACGCTGCCCCTTGAATATCGGCTTCGGCCTCGGCGTAGGGTTTGCCCGAATCCAGACACTCGATGACCGAGAGCAGTTCGCTATTACGGCGCACCGTGTCGGCGAGACGAAAGAGGTGCTCGGCCCGCGCGGCAGGCGCAAGGCGGCGCCAGTGTTCGAAGGCACGCTGGCTGCCGGTTACTGCAGCCTCGACGTCTTCCGGGGTGCCCCTGGCGATGTGCGCAATCGTGCTCTCGCTGCCGGGATCGGTAACCTCGATAGTCTCGCCCGAGGTAGACGTATGCCACCGCCCGTCAATGAAGTGCTGCGGCGTAAGGTGCGGCGTCGGATCGATCACGCCGGCTTTCTCGCAAAGAGTCTTGAGTGCTGTCATGTCAATTCGCTCGCTCGGTAGTGGGCGGATTCCAGCCAGTCCTGGCGCACGCGGATGCCCCAGCCTGGCTCGTCGGGGATGGCAACCTTGCCATCCTTGGCCACCGGGAAGTTGTCATAGATGCCGTACTGCCAGGGATAGTAGTCGTCTTCCTCGATGGAAAACTCGAGATAAGGGCCAGCATTGTCGATGGCCCCTTGAAGGTGCAGGGTGAAGATGGTCACCAGGCTGAGATTCGCGGTGTGAGGGGTCACGACACGCCCAGCCTTGCGGGCCATTTCCACCACCTGAAGGGTGCGTGTGATGCCGCCCATGTAGCAGATGTCTGGCTGCAGTACGTCGACCACGCGGTCATCGATCATCTTCTGCCAGGCCGGCAGATAGTGATCCTGCTCGCCCCCTGTCACGTCCAGCGACAGCGCGGCCGTGACCTGGCGAGTCCACTCCATTTCCCAATAGGGGCAGGGTTCTTCGAAATGCTGGATGCCATTGTCCTGCAGAAGACGCCCTACCTCGATGGCGCGCTCTGGGCGAAAGCAGCTGTTGGCGTCGGCCAGCAGGTCGACGTCAGGCCCCATGGCTCGACGAATGGTCGGGATGATCGCCTCCGTGCGCCCCGGCCATTCATCCTGGTTACGACCGCACTCGGCGCCCACACGAAACTTGAAAGCGTCATAGCCGTGGCGATCACGCAAGCGTAGAAAGCGTTCAGCTTCCTGCTCGGGGGTAATGTCGCGCTTCATGCTGGAGGCATAGACCCTGAGCGGTCGAACCGTACCACCGAGTAGCTCGCAGACCGTCTTGTCATGAGCCTTGCCGAGCCAGTCCCACAGCGCCGTCTCGACACCGCACAGCGCGCGATAGAGATAGGAGCCCAGAAACTTGTGCTGGCGTTCCAGCACCAGGGCCACGCTGTCAGCGATATCATCAATCCCGTTGATGTCGCGCCCCTCGAACAAGGGAACCACCTGACGATGCATGATCTCGACACTGATGTCGGCGTTGTAGGTGGACACCTGGCCCACGCCCTGGCTGCCGTCGGCCATGGTGACGCGGACGATACCAACGTCCTCGCTGTAGAAAGATTCGACCTTCTTGATTTTCATCTAAGTGTTCCAGGACTGGCGAATGATGTCGGCGGCCACCTCGGCCACCATCAGGGTGGGGGCCTGGGTATTGCCGGAGGTAATGTTGGGAAAGATGGACGCGTCGACGACCCTCAGGCCCTCGGCTCCGTGAACCTTGAGTGACGGGTCGACGACCGAATTCTCGAGCCGGGTACCCATGGCGCAGCTTCCACAGAGGTGGTAGATCGACCCGCACGACGCCCGGAAGTCGTCGAGAATGGCCTCGTCACTGTGCATATCGGCGTATCCGCGGTGATCGACCAGGATGTCCTTGAGCGGCCCCGCGCTGGCTAGACTGCGTACCTGACGAAAGGCCGCGAGCAGTTCTGCCTTGTCACGAGCATCGGACAGGTAACGATTGTGAATCGCCGGCGCATCGTCGGGGTCAGCGCTCTTCAGCGTCACGGAGCCGCGACTGTAGGGTCGGCAGACATTGTAGAAAAGCGACACCTCGGCGTGCCGATGCAACACCAGGCGCCCCCCGGCCTCCTCCGGCAGGGCGTAGGAGATGGGATTGAAGAACACCTGCGCCTTGGCGTGACCGTCGCCACTCTCTTGCACCGAGTGCTCCCCGTGACCCGACACCCTCGTCCGCTCGAGGGGGACAAAGGCGCCAGCGTGCTTGACGCCAAAGGCCAACGGACCTTGGCGGCGACTCACGTAGTCCCAGCCAGCCCGCAACTTGCCCGTCAGCCGGCCAAGCGTCACGTTGAGTGTCGGCTCGCGACTCTCGAAGAACAGACTGCCGCACAAGTGATCCTGCAGATTCTGCCCAACTCTGGGGTTGTCGATGACACTGTCGATGCCCAGTCGCGCCAACGCCTTGGCGTCACCAACGCCAGAAAGCTGCAACAACTTCGGGGAATCCACCGCTCCGGCACACAGGATTACCTCCTGGCGGGCCTTGATCATGCGTCGTTCGCCACCGCACGCGACCTCGACACCGACGGCACGTCGCCCCTCGAACACCAGTCGCCTCGCCTGGGTCTGCGTCATCAGCGACAGATTCGAGCGCTTCAGCGCCGGGGTCAGGTATTCCCGAGCGCTCGATGAACGCAGGCCGGCCCGAACATTCATGTCGTAGAAGCCATAGCCATCCAGGCGCTCGCCGTTGAAGTCATGATTATTCGGCAGTCCAGACGCGTCACAGGCAGCGAAGAAGGCATGGCAAAGCTCGGGGGCACTATCCCGGGTGGAAAGGACCCCAATGCTTCCATCACGACCGTGATACCGTGTGTCCTCGCTATGGTGTCGCTCCAGGCGCCGAAAATAGGGCAGGACAGCGTCATAGGACCAACGTGGAGAGCTGACCGCAGCCCAGTCATCGAAGTCTCGCCGATCACCACGCACGTAGATCATGGCGTTGATCGCACCGGAGCCACCAACCCCCTTCCCCCGGGGCTGGTAAACCCGCTGCTGCCCCAGCTCGGGCTCAGGTTCGGAGCGATAGCAGTAGTTGTAGCGAGAACTGTTGAAGTGATGGACGAACCCTGCCGGCACCGAGATTGTCGGCGTCTTGCCGCGTGCTCCTGCCTCGATCACCAGCACCTGTCGATCGCAATCCTGTGACAGCCTTTCCGCCAGTACACAGCCGGCGGAGCCTGCTCCAATGATGATGATGTCGACCTCTGAAACCATGCGGGCTGCTCCAGCCAGGAAAGGTGATGACTGACCACAATCTAACATTCTAGTTTTGGTGTTGTGAAGACGCGAAATAGTCATACGCATCACAGCAGCATAGACTTTTGTCGTAGCGAAAAACCTTTAACCAAAACACAACAAACCTTCATATGTTTGTTTTTTATGGAAATTCAAGG
Organism: Halomonas sp. OfavH-34-E; assembly: GCF_024124525.1. Lineage (NCBI taxonomy): Bacteria > Pseudomonadati > Pseudomonadota > Gammaproteobacteria > Oceanospirillales > Halomonadaceae > Halomonas > Halomonas sp. OfavH-34-E. The sequence continues at coordinate 42,051 of NZ_JAMXRY010000042.1, forward strand.
GATCACTCAGTGACATCTCTCGCTCTAACACGACATCACCCTCGCACAGCAGTTGAAAGACAATCCCTAAACTAGCATTTTAGATAACCACAACACGCCTGCCCCCTGCTTCGACAGGGTTTTTGTTTTCACCTGCAAAGGCTTCGCCCATGCGCTATCAGAAAATAAGAAAGGAAATCGCCGGCATCGATCCAGCGGTGTTCATGCCTGCACTCCTCCTCACCCTGCTACTGGCTCTGGTCTTTTCCCTCTGGCCCGAGCAGAGTGGGAGCCTCCTCCATCAGATTCACGCCTTCACCACCAACGAACTTGGCTGGTTCTTCCTGCTGGCCACCATCGGCGCGATCAGCTTCTGCCTGTATCTGGCGATGTCGCGTTACGGCAAGGTGGTTCTGGGAGACCGCGACACTCGTCCAGAATTCTCGACCCTCACCTGGCTGGGCATGATCTTCACCTCGGGCACCGGCGGTAGCCTGCTGTACCTCAGCGCCGCCGAATGGATCTGGATCATGCAGTCGCCTCCCTTCGGCGCCGAGCCCGGTAGTGCAGAGGCGGCACGCTGGGCCAGCGCGTTCGGCATGTTTCACTGGGGCCCCTCGGCATGGGCCTGGTATATCGCCTGCGCGATACCGATCGGCTATGCCATGTACGTCCGCAAGCAACGCAACCTGAAACTCAGTGAACTGACTCGCCCGGTGCTAGGGCGCTGGGCCGATGGCCTGGTCGGTCACGCCATCAACTTTCTGTATATGTTCGGCATCATCGGCGGCGTCATGACGTCGATCGCCCTTGGCACACCGCTTATTTCGAGCACCTTCGCCTACGCATTTGGCATGCAGGCAGGCAACCCGGTACTCGACGTCTTTGTGATATTTCTGTGGACCGCCATTCCGATGATGGCGCTGATCCTCGGCCTGCAGAAAGGCGTCGCTCGCCTGTCCAATTTCAACGTCCGCCTGGATATTGCCTTGCTGGTGGGCGTCCTGGCGTGTGGCCCGCTGTCTTTCACGCTCAACCAATCGGTAGACGGGCTGGGCCTGATGCTCCAGAACTTCGTCTACATGAGCTTCGCCACAGACGTTATTCGCAATACCGGCTTTCCCCAAGCCTGGACGATCTTCTACTTCTCCTGGTGGGTCGTCTACGCCCTGCCTTACGGACTTTTCATCGCCAAGATATCGCGTGGCAGGACCATTCGGGGAATCGTCTTCGCCGGCCTGGTGGCCGGGTCGCTGGGCTGCATGGTGTTCTACATGGTCTTTCCGGCATTCGGCATCCACCTCCAGACCAGCGGCCAACTGGACCTCATCGCGGTGATGAACGAGGCGGGTCGCGGCGAGGTGGTGAAGGCCATGCTCGAGCAACTGCCTGCCGCAGGACTGTTCATCGTGGTGTTCGGTCTGGTAGCCCTGCTGTCCTATGTCAGCGGTCAATGTGCGGTCGGCTATTCACTAGCCTCGGCGACGCAAAAGACCCTGCTTCCCGAGCAGGAGGCGTCACGCTATAACGCGTCTTTCTGGCTGGTGCTGGTCGGGCTGGTCTCCACAGCGCTCTACTTCCTCAATCCAGAAAGCTTGACGCCACTACAGACGATATCGATCCTGACGGGGTTCCCGCTGTGCTTCGTCATCGCCATCGTCGGACGTAGCTTCATGCTGATGCTGAATCGGGATCTGTTCAACGAAACGGCGGTGCGAGATATCGATGGCAAGAAGTATCTAACGCCGACCACCACTGGCATCGATGCACCAGTCAATACCGGCGCAGTATCGCCAGAACTGGACTAAGTCCACGATCGACAGTAAAACACACGGGCTTGGTGTCATTGGCACCTCGCCCGTTGTCACGGCGGAACGGATACGGTCTAAAGAGCAAGAACAGGAGAAGAAGGATGGCCGAGGGTGCCGAGTCGATGTCGCAGCAGGCATATACCATCATCAAGGATCGCGTCCTGAAAGGCACCTATGCCCTGGACCAGAAGATCTCGATCAAGGAATTGACCGAGGGCCTCGGGATTGGACGCAGCCCGGTAGGCGAGGCGTTGAAACGCCTGCAGCATGAAGGGCTGATCACCATTTCACCCAAGAGCGGCAACAGGATCTGGAACCCCACGCTGACCGAGCTTGAACAGCTCATGGCGTACCGAAAGATGATGGAGATTGGCGCCCTGCACATGTCTCGAGATGTGTTATCCCTCTCAGACAGTCTGTTGACCCTGTGCCATCAGATGGATGAAGCCATCTCGAAAGAAGACTGGCTGAGCTATGAAGCGTTCGACTACCAATACCACATGACCTTGATCGAATCTTCCGGCAATCAATACCTCATTGACTCCTATCGCCTGGTAGCAGACAAGATCCGCCTCGCTCGCAACAACATGACCCGCACCTTCGATCTATCCAACGCCGGCCACTACGATATTGCCAACGCCCTGAAGCGCAACACCTTCCTGGCCGAGCGGGAGCTGGACAAGCACTTGACGGTATCACGAGACCGCTTCACCCGTTTACACACGCCCACCAACACACGAGGCTAAACCGAGCCTGCCACCCCTCCCCTCTCACGACGTACCGCCAAGATTCACTCCGCGTTTCAAAGGCCTTCCCTGCCCCGCCGGCCGGCAGCTGCCGGTGCCGACCGGTTCTCGAGTAGCTAGCCACCGGGTCAGACGCGTACAATGCGCCCTCCACTTTGGTCGAAGCCCCTTGCCGTGCCGGCCCAAGTCTCTCATTCATGTTCATCCCGCGAGATACTCCGCCGTGCTCTCTACCGCCAACATCACCATGCAGTTTGGCCCCAAGCCGCTGTTTGAAAACGTTTCTGTCAAATTCGGCCAGGGCCACCGCTACGGTCTGATCGGGGCCAACGGCTGTGGCAAGTCGACCCTGATGAAGATCCTCGGGGGCGACCTCGAGCCGACCAGCGGCCAGGTGATGAAGGACGCCACCACTCGCCTGGGCAAGTTGCGCCAGGACCAGTTTGTAATGACCCCCTGGTTTCTGCACACCTCATCCAGTTAATGCGAGGTGTGCTCGGGGTGCCACATAGCCCAGAGACTGATGTGGTCGCTCTTCGTTGTAGTACCGGATCCAGCGCTCGATCACGAT